>CALCHD010000240.1 GCA_937901105.1 uncultured Bacteroidales bacterium
GTCACTGCGTTCACCCCCTTGAATAGCCACAGACCCGTACCCTGCGTCAAGTGCAAACTGCGCCTCCCTGAGCACCTGCTCATCCGTCATCTCATACCTGCACACCTGTGCATTCCCTGCCCTTATTCCACAATACAGGCAGTTCTTTCTGCACTTATTGGAAATCTCAATCAACCCCCTCAAATACACCTGCGGACCACGGTGCTGCAGCTTGAGCGCATACGCCAACTCCCTATCCGATTTCATACAATCCATACTCATCAAATTTAAACTTTGCCCACTGGGACGACGTCCTAATGGGCACTTTTACTCAATTTTGCCCACTGGGACGACGTCCCAATGGGCGTTTTTTAAAAAAGTGCAGTTGCACGTTTGAAGATGCCGGTTACGTAGGCGATGCACATGCCGTAGTTGGTGGCAGGGATGCCGGCGGCAATTACACGGCGGAGGCGGTTGGCAAGCTGGCGCTGGGTTACCATGCAGCCGCCGCATTGGAGTGCAAGGGCAAAGCCGTCGAGCGGTGGAAGCTCGTCAAGGCCGCTCACAAAAGTGAAGTTGAGCTTGCAGCCGCACTTTTTCTGCAGCATGGCCGGAATCTTCACACGTCCAATGTCATCGCATGAGCTGTGGTGGGTGCACGATTCAAGTACCAGAATATTGTCGCCCTCCTTTAGGGTATCAATAGCCTGGGCACCTTTCAGATAGTCCTGGAACGGGCCTTTGGATCTTGCAAGCAGCACGCTGAAGCTGGTAAGAGGAATCTCCTGCGGTACAATCTGTGCCACCTGCTTGAATGCCTGACTGTCGGTAACCACCATTTTTATAGGGGATTTTCCTCCCGAAAGGCTGTCGGGAAGAACATCTTTAAGATATCCCTCCAGCTGTGCAGGCTGAAGCACAGTAGAGATGCCGCCGTTGTCAAGGATATCCCTGATTGCCATCACCTGCGGCAGGATAAGACGCCCCTCGGGTGCCTCGGAATCTATAGGGCATACCAGGACAATGTTGTCGCCCGGCTCCACAAGCCCCTCAAGTATAGTGCGTTCCTTGCCTTGTACCAAAATGGCCTTGGTCAAAAAGGCAAAAAGCATGTCAACTGCCTCCTTCTGCTGTTCAGGATCTTCCATACGGCACGAGAACTCCACCACGTCGCAGCCGTAGATGTTCATCAGCTCGGCCGCCACTCCTGCATCAAGCTCCTGCACATCAGACTGGTTATGCACTACAATCACAGGCACACCGTTCTCCTTGAAACGGGCCATAAGGTCCTTCTCCTCCTTGCCGAAAAAGTTCTGCGCAAACCCCAGCACAGCCACATCCACCTCGTCTGCAAGCTTAAGGCTCTTGCTTATCCTCATCTGCCCTACCTCGCCCACATCATCAATGCCGGCTGTATCTATAAGCTGTACCGGACCCACATCCGGAATCTCCATCCTCTTTTTCACGGGGTCGGTTGTAGTTCCCGCCTGGTCAGACACAATAGCAAAGTCCTGACCAAGCAGAAGGTTGATAAGGGAATTTTTTCCCACATTCCTCCTTCCAAAAATTCCAATATGCCTAACGCTCATAACACGTAAATTTATCTATTTATCAATATTTGCAGAGACACTCTGTTCTTCTTACAAAGATAATGCATAAAAGAGAAAAACCGCCTTGCAGGGACTCCCCAATTGAAGGTATTTCTTTTTTTGGCATTGCTGTTTTTAAAAAGAGAAAAACTTTTCAAGATTTTTCTTTTTCAGGCATCCTTATCCTTATCCGCTGCATACATTTGTGGCAGGTACGGGGAGCGGC
>CALCHD010000241.1 GCA_937901105.1 uncultured Bacteroidales bacterium
AGAGATCAGGACCGCGAGGACGTAAAGTACGGGATCATGACCGCAGACGAATTCAAAAGCAAATGGTATGTTTAAGAAAAGGAGAAGGATATGAAAAGAGAATTTCTTGAAGGACTCGGTCTTAATAAAGACGTAATAGATTCGATAATGTCCGAATACGGAAAAAGCATAGCTTCCTTAAAGGAAAAGGCGTCATCTTTCGATGATCTTACAAGCGAGCTGAACGCTCTGAAGGAGGAAAAGGGCGGTATTGAAGGCGAGCTTGCCAAGATAGGCAAGGAATATTCCGCTTTCAAGCGCGGGGTCATATCCGAGCTTATTGACGAGGCATGTCCCTCCTCTACTCTTGCAAAAAAGGAGCTTGGTATTCCAGAGAGCAAGGTTGCTCCTACTCAGATTCCTGCACAGCAGGCTGAATAATGAAAATTAAGGCCTTGAGGGCTTAATGGAAGGGTGGCGCAAGTCACCCTTTTTTTTATCAAATTATTTTTCAATCATAAAGAATAATCATTACATTTGTATAATCTTTTAAATACACTAACAACAATAACTGCGTAATTTAATACGTAACAGTGGAGAATTTTCTTTATGGAACACAAAATTATTGACACAAAGGAGGTAGTAATCCGTTTCACCGGAGACTCGGGAGATGGAATGCAGCTAACCGGTACTTTGTTCGCAGATGCCTCTGCGCTGTACGGAAATGAAATTTCTACATTTCCGGATTATCCGGCTGAGATCAGGGCACCGCAGGGTACTGTAGCAGGAGTATCGGGATTCCAAGTACACATTGGACAGACAGAGGTTAAGACTCCAGGAGATTTCTGCGACGTTTTGGTTGCAATGAACCCAGCTGCTTTGAAAGCGAATGCAAAATGGGCTAAACCTGGTGCGAGCATTATCCTTGACGAGGATTCATTTGATGAGAAAGGCCTTGAGAAGGCCGGCTTCAAGACAAACGATCCTATTGAGGAGATGAACCTTAAAGATTATCATATCGTTTGGGCTCCTATCACTTCTCTTACCAAAGAGTCGTTGAAGGACAGCGGTCTTGACAACAAGTCCATTATCCGATGCAAGAACTTGTTCACATTGGGTATGTGCTACTTCATGTTCAACCGTCCTCTTCATTTCACAGAAGAGTACCTTGAGAAAAAATTTGCGAAGAAACCGGCTCTTATTGCACCTAACAAGAAGGTGTTGAACGACGGTTACAACTACGCACACAATATTCACGCAATTCCTAACACTTACAGAATTGAGCCTGCAAAACAGGAGCCGGGCATCTACAGAAGCATCAACGGTAACCAGGCTACTGCTTGGGGCCTTTTGGCTGCTTCAGAGAAATCTGGCCTTCCTCTATTCTGCGGTTCATACCCTATCACCCCTGCAACTGTAATCCTTGAGGAGCTTGCTATCCACAAGGCATTCGGTGCAAAGACTGTACAGTGTGAGGATGAGATTGCAGGTATCTGTACTTCAGTGGGTGCCGCATATGCAGGTAACCTTGCTGTAACTACAACTTCAGGTCCTGGCCTTTCACTTAAATCAGAGGCTATGGGTCTTGCTATGATTACAGAGCTTCCTCTAGTAATCGTAGATGTTCAGAGAAGTGGTCCTTCTACCGGTATCCCTACAAAGACTGAGCAGACAGACCTTGCACAGGCTCTATACGGAAGAAACGGAGAGTGTCCTATCATGGTAATGGCAGCACGTACTCCATCACACTGCTTTGAGTCTGCATTTTATGCTGCAAAATATGCTTTGGAGCACATGATGCCTGTTATTCTTCTTACAGAGGGCTTCATCGGCAACGGTTCAGAGCCTTGGAGAATTCCTGATATGAGCACTTATCCTTCTATCAATGCTCCTATCATTGACAAATGCGAGGGCAAATTCAAGCCATACGAGAGAGACCTTGAGCGTTGGGCAAGACGTTGGGCTCATCCTGGAACACCAGGTTTGGAGCACAGGGTTGGAGGTTTGGAGAAAGCAGAGAACGGTGCTGTTTCTTCAGATCCTGAGAACCACGAGATCATGGTTAAGAACAGAGCAGAGAAAGTTGCAAGAGTTGCAAACTACATCCCAGAGCTTGAGGTTATGGGTAACCAGGAAGGTGATGTGCTTGTAGTTGGCTGGGGTGGTACTTACGGTCACCTTTACACTGCAACAAAACAGTTGCTTGACGAGGGCAAGAACGTTGGTTTCGCACACTTCGACTATATCAACCCGCTTCCTAAGAACACTGCAGAGGTATTCAAGAAATTCAAGAAGATTATCGTTTGCGAGCTTAACAGCGGCCAGTTTGTGAACTACTTGAGAGGACAGTATCCTGAGTTTGCATTCGAGCAGTTGAACAAGGTTCAGGGACAGCCATTTATCGTTAAGGAGATTGTTGACGCAGTTAACGCTCTATAATCATTTACATCTAAAGAAACATTGTTATGAAATATACATCACAAGACTTTAAAAGTGATCAGGAAGTAAAATGGTGTCCGGGTTGTGGTGACCACGCAATTTTGGCATCAGTGCTTAAAGCAATGCCTGAAGTATGTGAGGAGCTTAACATCAACAAGGAGGACTTGGTATTCGTATCAGGTATCGGTTGTTCTTCACGTTTCCCTTATTATATGAACACTTACGGTTTCCACTCAATCCATGGTAGAGCTACAGCTATCTCTACAGGTGTGAAGGTGGCTAACCCAAAACTTTCTGTATGGCAGGCTACAGGTGACGGTGACTCACTTGCTATTGGAGGTAACCACTTCATCCACGCTATCAGAAGAAATATCGACCTTAACATCATTCTTTTCAACAACAGAATCTATGGATTGACAAAAGGTCAGTACTCACCTACTTCAAAGAAAGGTATTGTAACCAAGACTTCACCTTACGGTTCAATTGAGGAGCCGTTCACTCCAGGTAACCTTGTTTTGGGTGCAAGAGGTACATTCTTTGCAAGAAGCTTGGATTCAGAGCTTAAGTTGAATCAGGAGATTATGGTTCAGGCTGCAAAACATAAAGGTACTTCAATCATGGAGATGCTTGTAAACTGTGTCATCTTCAACGACGGTACTCACCAGGAGTTTGCAGAGAGATCTGTAAGAGCTGACAGAACAATCGTTCTAAAACATGGCGAGCCTATGATCTTTGGTGCAAACAGAGACAAAGGTCTTGTTCTTGACGGCCTTCAGCTTAAAGTTGTGACCATTGGCGAGAATGGTGTGACAGAGAAGGATATCCTTGTACATGATGCAAAATCAGATGACAAGCTTCCTATCCACACTATGCTGGCAAATATGAAATATCCTGATTACCCAGTAGCTTTGGGTGTTATCAGAGATGTTGAGGACTCAACTTATGATGAGAACGTACACAATCAGGTTGCTGAAGTTAAAGAGAAAGCAAAGATCTCCACTATCGACCAGCTATTGCGTTCAGGAGCAACTTGGGAGGTAAAATAATTGACATTACAGTATTAATTAACTATAATTAAACAAAAACAACTTAAAATAATTTATTACAGTTATGAAAGCAGCTGAAATAATGGCGAAACTTCAGGCTAAATATAGCCATGAGCCAGAGTATCTACAGGCAGTTCACGAGGTGTTGGAGTCAATCGAGGAGGTTTACAACCAGCATCCTGAGTTTGAGAAAGCTAAAATCGTTGAGAGAATCGTTGAGCCAGACAGAATCTTCACATTCCGTGTTACTTGGGTTGACGATGCAGGTAATGTACAGACTAACTTGGGTTACCGTGTACAGTTCAATGCAGCTATTGGACCTTACAAAGGCGGTATCCGTTTCCATAAAGCAGTAACTCCTTCAATGCTTAAATTCTTGGGCTTTGAGCAGACTTTCAAAAACGCTCTTACTACTCTTCCTATGGGTGGTGGTAAAGGTGGTTCAGATTTCGATCCAGTAGGAAAATCTGATGCTGAGATCATGAGATTCTGCCAGGCATTCATGTTGGAGTTGTGGCACAACATCGGTCCTGATCAGGACGTTCCTGCAGGTGACGTAGGAGTAGGTGGTCGTGAGATCGGTTACATGTTCGGTATGTACACTAAACTTGCAAGAGAGTACAATACAGGTGTTCTTACTGGTAAAGGTGCTTGCTGGGGTGGTTCAATCCTTCGTCCAGAGGCTACTGGTTTCGGTGCACTTTACTTCACTGAGCACGTTCTTGCAAAAGCTGGTAAAGACATCAAAGGCAAAACCGTTGCCCTTTCAGGATTCGGTAACGTTGCTTGGGGTGCTGCAACCAAAGCTACTGAGCTAGGTGCTAAAGTTGTTGCTATCTCTGGTCCTGACGGAGTATGTGAGATCCCTGAGGGTATCACTAAAGAGATGATCGACTACATGCTAGTTATGCGTTCATCAAACAGAAACAAAGTTGAGGATATGGCTACCCAGTTCCCAGGCGCTGCTAAATTTACTGCAGGTAAAAAAGCTTGGAGCGTAAAATGTGATATCGCTCTTCCTTGTGCATTCCAGAACGAGCTTAACGGTGACGACGCTAAAGAGCTTCTTGCTAACGGTACATGGTGCTGCTGCGAGGTTTCTAACATGGGTTGTACTCCAGAGGCTATCAAAGCATTCCAGGATGCTAAGATCCTATTCGCTCCTGGTAAAGCAGTTAACGCAGGTGGTGTAGCAACTTCAGGTCTTGAGATGACTCAGAACGCTACTCACATCAGCTGGTCAGGTGCTGAGGTTGACGCTAAACTTCACTATATCATGGAGAGCATCCACGAGGCTTGTGTTAAATTCGGTCAGCTAGAGGACGGTAGAGTAGACTACGTGAAAGGCGCAAACATTGCAGGTTTCATGAAAGTTGCTCAGGCTATGTTGGAGCAGGGTATTATCTAATTCTAGAGAGATACTTCAACATAATACAAAGAGGCAGCCATAAGGCTGCCTCTTTTTTGCTGTTTTAAACGTTATAAGGGCGTTTTTATAGAAATCCAGTCCTGGTATATCAATGTATACGATACTCCAAAAAAAAAGGGTGTTTCCGAAGAAACACCCTTAATTTGTTTATTTGAAATCCTATTATCTCTCGTTCTGAACTTTGATATTAGGGTTTCTGTCAAACTCACTCTGAGGGATCTGGAACAACCAGTCACCAGCGCCTGCAGGAATGGTAAACATGTGTGAAATAGCGTGGTTACCATTACGTACAAGTGGTTTGTTGTAACGTTTCAAGTCAAAGAACTCAGTACCGATCTCACCGTAAAGCTCTTTTCTTCTCTCAAGAAGGATCTCCTCAACTAGATCGTTGCCAGTGTTTGCTGATTTAACAGCCTGTGGATCTCTGTGTTTCTGTAGCTCATATAGAACAGCGTGACCCTCAGTCTCTTTACCAGCTCTAACTAGAGCCTCAGCCTCAACTAGGTACATCTCTGAAGCTCTGTGCATTCCGTAGTCACCGCATGCGTCAGCGTTGTCCTGGAACTTGAATGAACCCCATTTACCCCAGCTAGGATATGATGCAGAGATGTCAACGAAAGTGTTTCTCATATCGGTGTCAGTGAAGTTAGGTACGAAAGTCTCGTTGATGAAGAAGTTCTTGTAACCTGCCTGTTTTCTGAAGATGTCAATGTGTGAGAATAGAGAAGCATAACCCATAGCCTGGTCAGACTGGATAGGGAATCCCCAGATCCACTCAGTGTTGGCATCTTTGATTGAGTTGAAGCCAGTTGACTGGTAAACAGCTTTGCTCATTAGGGTGTAGCCAGCTCTAGCAGCTTTAGCGTCAGCAGCAGCTGCAGTCCAGTTACCCATCTCAAGGTTAACGTTAGCTCTCCAAAGCAACGCAACGCGTTTGTTGATACGGAAGATGTCAGCTCTCTCATCAGTTAGAGTTGTAACAGCCTCGTCCAAGTCAGCAAGAATCTGAGTAAATACCTCTTTCATGCTAGCTCTGTCGTTACCTTTAGTCTCTGATGAAGTAGGCTCTGTGTATAGAGGAACACAAGGAGCGTTCTCACCAGCGTGAACGTATGAGAACTGGAATGCTCTAGCAAGGTTGAAGTATGAGTAAGCACGGATAGCTTTAAGCTCTGCTACAGCTGCAGCTTTAGCAGCATCACCTAGAGTGCTCTCCTGAATACCAACGATCTTAGTGTTAACGTCATTGATAACCTCGTAGAACATAGCCCAGTAGTAGCTAGACTGGTAACCAGTTTTTGAAGAGATTGTTGGATGCCACTGTGACTCATATGTCCACCACTGGCCAGGATTAGATACGATATCATTACCCATAAAATCCAAACCTAGGAAATAGAAACGGTAACCAACAGTAACGTGTCTGTCGTAGTAGTACTCCTTCATTAGGTCGATAGAACCTACAATTGCGTTTGTTACAGTTGCCTGGTCAGCATAGATGATGTTTGGAGTAACTGAACCATCGTGTGGCTGAGCTACATCCAACCAGTCGTTACCACAACTGGTAAGTGCAAACGCTGTCAATATTACTAGAAATAACTTTTTCATTTTCTTATTCTTTATCATGAGTTAATTAAAACTGCAAGTTGATACCAAATGAGATAACTTTTAGTGAAGATGAGTTGTTGTTTGTCAAACCCTCAATACCCATCTCTGGATCCAAACCGTCAGTTCCGAATAGAGTTGCAAGGTTGTCACCAGTTGCATAAACTTTCAAACCTGCAAAACCTGCTTTCTTAACAGCTGGGATTGTTGAAAGGTCGTATCCGATAGTTACGTTACGAAGTCTCAAGTAATCACCTTTTCTCAAGAATGCTGTAGAAGTGTTGCTGTAGTCCATCTCGTTGATAGCTGGGATGCTGGTGATGTCACCAGGTTTCTGCCATCTCTTAAGAACGTCTGCTGAAGACTGGTAACCAGTTCTGTCATCTGAGAACATATGCATCAATCCTGCGTAGTCTGAATCGTATACTTTATGACCTAGAGCAAATGAAGCAAGTACATTTACATATAGGCCTTTCCATGCGAAGTTAGTGCTGATACCGCCAATGTATTTAGGTAGAGCGTCACCAACAATGTATCTTGTAGCCTCTGAGTGAGCTTTAGTAGTCTCAACACCTGTTACGTTACCCTCTGCATCTACAACGTCTTTGTACCACATAGGTTTACCGTCCTGAGGATCTACACCTGCATATTTCTGCATGTACCATGAGTAACGGCTCTTGCCAACCTCAATTCTCTTGTAGTTAGAAGCGTTGAAGCCTGCAGCCTGCTCCTCTGGAAGTGCGCTGATCTCATTGTGCTGGTAAGAGATGTTCATTCCTAGATCCCAAGACATGTCTTTAGTCTGAAGAACGATACCTTTAACATCAAACTCAACACCGTAGCCCTTTTGCTTGGCACGTCTAAATGCTTCCATACTGTTTTCGGGTGCAGTCGAGCTATTATGAAGACCTCTATGTGCAAAATAAAACCCACTAAAA
>CALCHD010000242.1 GCA_937901105.1 uncultured Bacteroidales bacterium
TGCCTGTACTCCAGAATAATTGGAAAGGACCTTTGCAGCCCTGCCGGTTGGAGCCAGCAGAATATATTTGTAACGCAAATCCTTAAGCACCTTAATGAATGCAGATATGGCAGTAGTCTTTCCTGTACCAGCATATCCCCTCACTACAAGAATGGGAAACTCATCCTGCGGCACTGTAAGGAACTCGCCCAGCCTGGCAAAAAGCTCCCGCTGCCCTGCAGTAGGCTCCATCCCCAGCTTCTTCTCAAACAAACTTTGCAAATACTGCTCTACCGCCATTTCCAGATTGAAAACATTATAAGCAGTGAATAAATCTCAAGACGTCCGAACAGCATCTGCGCGGCAAGGATGAACTTGCCCAGCATAGGAATTTGTGAAAAGTTCTCCAATGAACCCACATTACCGAATCCCGGCCCCACATTGCCCAAGTTAGAAAGGGAGGCAGAAAATGCATCCATATAGTCAACTCCCATTGCGCAGAGCATTGCAGCTCCAACAAAAAGGAAAAGGAAATATACCACAATGTAAAGCTGTACTCCCGACACAAGCTGGCTCTCAACAACAGTAGAACCAACCCTCACCGGAATTACCGCACTCGGGTGCATCTGCTTCTTGAGCTGTACCCTCAAGCTCTTCCACAAAATAAGTATCCTGTCTGTCTTCAATCCTCCCGACGTAGATCCGGAGCAGGCACACTGCACAGAAAGGAACATAAGGATAAGGACAGACAGCGGAGGCCATACACTGCAGTCTACATTTGCAAATCCGGTAGTTGAAATGTATGAAACCACATTGAAGATGCTGTCCCATATTGTTTTCCAGAAACCTCCTTCAACTCTTGAAGTAAAGAGATCTACTGCAATAAACACAGAAGCAACAACAATTGTTGAAAGATAGAGCTTTGTTACAGGTGATGTGAACAGCTTTGTAGAACGCTTTGCAAAAGTTGCATATATAAGGCCAAAGTGCATACCTCCAAGTATCATGAAGAAAACTGAAACCAGTTCTATTCCAAAAGAATCAAATGCACCTATAGAGGCATTCTTTGTACTGAATCCGCCAGTTGCTGCAACACTGAACGCATGGTTAATGGCATCAAAAGGACCCATTCCCGCAAACATATATGCACCGGCAGCCGCTATAGTCATTCCTACGAACACTGTAGAAATTACCCTGATGGCCTCTTTGGTCCTCAACTTGTAGTTCTCTTTTGAAAGGGATGTCATCTCAAGTTTTGTGAGCCTCATCTTGAATGTACTCACCATTGGAAGGATCAGAAGCATAAACACAACTACTCCAATACCTCCAATGAAATGTGTTGACGACCGCCAGAAAAGTATGCTTTTAGGCAGTGCTTCAATATCCTGCAATATGGTGCCACCTGTAGTTGTATAGCCGGAAACACTTTCAAACCAGGCGTTGATAAGTGTAAACTCGCCACCCCAAAGGACATATGGAAGCATACCAAAAATACATGAGAGAATCCAGGATAATACAATAATTGTGAATCCTTCCTTTATATGAATCTCTTCATGGCTCCTTACAAATATAAGCGGGAACAGTCCTGTAGTGAATGTAATTACACCGCTCAAGAGCAAAGGGGAAAAGCCTGAATCAAAATCATAGATAATGGATACCACAACGCTTATGAACATGAACACAGCGTTGAACAGGAGCGCAATTCCAATATTTCTGGATACTACACTGATATTCATCCCTTATCCCTTTTTAGAAAGTTTTTTATTTGTTTCAATAAGCTCCCTCACATTCTCATTCATCTCCTTGAGCTCATCGTCATTATCTATGACAACAGTATAGCTCTTCTTCCTTGTAATATAGCTGGATATTCCTTCAGATATTTTAAGGAGCGGATTTACAAAATAGAAATTGATGAAATAATTGAACAGGAATACCAGGATGATACCCATAATTACCGCTACAACTCCAGGCATAATACTCCTGTAGAAACTCTCTGTCATGGTAAGCGAGTTATCTGCAAGGGCCTGCTGGCTTGTAAGGGTAAGCTTCTGCAAATAGTCCCTCAATTGCATATACACAGGATGAAGCCTGTTGAAATACCAGTTCCTCCTGCCTGCATAGTCACCATGCCACACTTGAGGTGCATCATTCATGATCCATATATAGCTGGTATAGGCATACAGAACAGAATCTGCATATTCCCTCTCCTTCTCTGTAGTGAACTTCTCCCTCACATCACTCAAGTGGTCACTGAAACGGTTGTCATCCTTGTCCTTGAGATTCAGCAGCCAGTGCTCATCACCCAACCCCTCAAGCAGATTGAAATTATACTCATCAGTAACCTCAAGAAGCTGCCTGGTGGTATTGATAGCAGATATATTGTCATTGATAAGGCTTGAAACGGTGTCTCTCATCCTTATGAACTCATAGATGGAGATCGCACTTGAAACCAGCAATATGGTTCCAATTACCACAAACCCCTTTGCTATTTTTCTTTTAATTGCCATTTCTAAACATAATAATCTTCAAATATACAATAAAGAAATCAAAATGGACATAAAAAAGAGAGGCAACCGTCAAGTTGCCTCTCTTTATGCATATTATCAGAATAAGCGCTGATTATTTGTTGTCAGCTGCAAACTGGTTGTATTTCTCGTAGTTTGTCTGGAAAGAAGCATCCTCATCACGGAAACGGAAGAAGATATTCTTCAAGTACTCTGCACATGCAACCTGCATATCTTTAAGGGACTCATTTGCTGCTGCAAGGTTGAAAGCTCTCTCAAATGGCTCAATAGCGCCTTTCAAAGCTGCATCAACCTGCTCTTTCAATGCCATGTACTTGGTATCATCCAACTCTGCCTGTGCCTCTGTATCAAGTTTTACAGCAAGGTCATAGTAAGCTGCACCCTCATTGAATGGAGCGTAGATGTAGTTAGGATCAATCTCACCTGCCTTGTGGAAAGCTGCGATAGCGTCCTGCAGTCTGCCTAGGCTCTTAAGTGCCTCACCCTCTACATATACAAGAATAGCGCTGTTAGGATCGTTAGCCTGTGCAGATTTAACTAGCTCAAGAACTTTTACAGGATCCTCGTTAGTCTCAAAGTAAACGCTGATAAGGTCACCTAGAATGTAGTTGTTAGTAGGGAATTTTGCGAAACCTGCAGTAAGGATATCAATACATTTAGCAGTGTCACCAACAGCCTTGTACTCTGCTGCAAGGTAAGATGCAACATCACCTTTCATCTCGTAGCCGATAGACTGGCAGTACTCAAAGAATTTGATTGCTCTGCTGTGGTCTTTTGCAAAAGTAGCTGTGTAAGCTGTGTAGTAAGCCATAGTAGAGTCAACCTCACCAACAAATGGATGAGCTGCTACATTCATAGCGTTCTCAAAGTTTGCAGAAGCCTCTGGATATCTTGAAATAGTTACATCCATTCTGCCGGCCTGATCATATTTCTGTCTCAAAGCGGCAAAAATCTCTGAAATAGCTTTAGTCTGTGCTTTTTTCACATCTAGCTCAACAGCTTTTGATACAGCCTCAAAAGCCAGCTGAAGCGGATTCTCCACAACTGCTTTTGTAACTACATATGCAACCAAAGTCTCGGTCTCATCATAGTAAAGAACTTTGTCAACGTAGCTGATAGCCTTGTACATTTTGCCATCAATCTCTACCTGCTCTGTAGATAGTGCAGGCTGTCCTTTCAAAGCAAGGTCAGTCTGGAATTTAGGGGCAGGAACCAATATGCCCTCGGTTGGAGCATCGTAAACTGCCATATAAGCGTTAGCCAATTTTACCCAAGTAGCAGGAAGAGCGCTCTTTTTAGGATTCTCGGCCTCTGCTTTAGCTTTGTTCATAGCTTTAACTGCATCATTTACAGCTTTGCTCTGAGCATTTGCTCCAGTTGCAACCATCATAAGGGCAACTGCTAGAAATAGTAATTTTTTCATCTCTTATAAATTAAAAACAATAATAAATTTCAATATTAGGCTTCTGGTATCTCTACCGGCTTGTCCTCACTCTTGTTTACAACACAAACGGCTGCAATGCTGTCACCCTCCCTCAAGTTGATAAGCTTCACGCCCTGTGTTGCACGTCCTGCAACTCTTATGTCAGAAACAGCAACTCTGATAGTGATGCCCGACTTGTTGATGATCATAAGGTCATTGTCCTCTGTTACAGACTTCAATGCAACTAGCTTGCCAGTCTTCTCTGTAATGTTAAGTGTCTTTACACCTTTTGTTCCTCTGGATGTAAGCCTGTAGTCATCAAGTTCAGACTTCTTGCCAAATCCGTTTTCACTCACAACAAGGATTGTCCTGTTCTCCTGTGCTGTCAATGATGGGTCTACACAAATCATACCAACCACCTCATCATCGTCCTCAATGCTGATTCCGCGTACACCTGCACTGGTTCGTCCGATAGCCCTTGCATCCTGCTCATTGAACCTTACACACTTGCCGTCACGGCCCGCAATGAGGATCTCATTGTTGCCGTTTGTAAGGATAGCCTCCATAAGTTCGTCACCCTCCCTTACAGTAATTGCATTTACACCATTTACTCTAGGTCTTGAGTAGGCTTCAAGCGAAGTCTTCTTGATTGTACCTCTCTTGGTTCCCAAAACTATATAGTTGTTGTTGATGTACTCCTCATCGTTCAAGGTTGGAACATTCAAGTATGCGCAAACCTTGTCATCCGGCTCAATGTTGATCACGTTCTGGATAGCGCGCCCTTTTGAAGTCTTGGTTCCCTCCGGAACGTCATATACCTTCAGCCAGAAGCATTTTCCTTTCTGTGTGAAGAACATCATTGTGCTGTGCATGTTTGCAACATAAATGTGTTCAATAAAGTCCTCCTCGCGTGTTGTGCTGCCCTTGGCTCCCACACCGCCCCTGTTCTGGAGCCTGTACTCATTGAGTGGTGTCCTCTTTATATATCCCAAATGCGAGATTGTGATTACAACATCCTCGTCGGGATAAAAATCCTCAGGGTTGAACTCGTCTGCAGAAGGGACAATCTCTGTTCTTCTGTCATCACCGAATTTTGCCTTAAGGCCTCTCAACTCATCCTTTATGATGCCCATCTGTAGCTCTATGCTTGCAAGGACCTCCTTCAAATGGTTAATAAGCTTCATAAGCTCATTGTATTCATTCTGAAGCTTTTCCTTCTCAAGGCCGGTAAGCTGGCGCAGCCTCATCTCAACGATAGCCGCTGCCTGTGCTTCTGTAAACTGGAACCTCTCAATCAGGCCCTGTTTTGCATCATCAACAGTCTTTGACGCCCTGATGATTGCAATAACCTCATCAAGCACATCAAGAGCCTTCAGCAGACCCTCAAGGATATGGGCCCTGGCCTCTGCCTTGTTAAGCTCAAACTGTGCGCGCCTTACAACAACCTCGTGCCTGTGGCGCACATAGTATTTTATAAGCTGCTTAAGGTTAAGCAGCCTTGGCCTTCCGTCTACAAGAGCAATGTTGTTAACAGAGAAGCTGCTCTGAAGCGCTGTATACTTGAACAGCATGTTGAGCACTACATTTGCAACAGCTCCCATTTTGAGCCTGATTACAATTCGCATACCGTTTCGGTCACTCTCGTCGTTCACATATGCAATGCCTTCAATCTTCTTCTCCTCTACAAGCTCTGCAATCTTCTCAATAAGCTCCCTCTTGTTCACCATGTAAGGGATCTCGGTAACTACAATGGTCTCACGGCCATGCTCGTTCACCTCAATGTCTGTCTTTGCCCTTACAACAATACGGCCCTTGCCGGTCTCAAATGCATCCCTGATGCCCTGATAGCCCTGAATGATGCCGCCTGTTGGGAAATCCGGACCTTTCACATGCTCCAAAAGGCCGTCTACAGTAATGTCATTGTCATCAATATATGCTATTATGGCATCACATATCTCATTCAAGTTGTGAGGTGCCATATTAGTAGCCATACCTACCGCAATACCCGATGCTCCGTTCAAAAGCAGCAGCGGAGCCTTTGCAGGAAGCACAACCGGCTCCTGAAGGGTATCATCAAAGTTATTCCTGAAATCTACTGTATTCTTGTCAAGATCAAGCAGAACCTCCTCTGCCATAGCATTGAATCTTGCCTCTGTATAACGCATTGCAGCAGCAGAGTCACCGTCAATAGAACCAAAGTTACCCTGTCCCTGCACAAGCATATATCTCATGCTCCAGTTCTGTGCAAGCCTCACCATTGCATCATACACACTTGAATCTCCGTGCGGATGGTACTTACCCAAAACCTCACCTACAATACGGGCAGATTTCTTGTATTGTCCTCCCGATGTAAGTCCAAGCTCGCTCATTCCATAAAGTACCCTTCTATGAACTGGTTTAAGTCCGTCTCTCACATCTGGAAGTGCCCTGGATACAATCACCGACATTGAATAGTCAATGTATGCACTCTTCATCTGATCCTCAATGTTGATCTGATGTATCCTGCCTTGTGTCTCTTCTATTTCCATAAATTTTTGTTAATTATACAGATCCGCACACACGTACGGTAAAAACATACAAATTTAGGCATTTTTTTTGATTTGATAAAGCAACCCCGACAAATTTACTTAAATTAGCGCAAATTTTAGGATGATGCAATTACAACCAGGCAACGAACTTAACGACATACTTACTTACGCCAAGGAAGAGGCCATGAGACTGGGGAACTACACAGTATCAACAGACCATCTGGTACTTGGAATCTTGAGGCACGGAGAAAACATTACCGTTGCAACACTTGGAAACCTTGGAGTAAACACAGCGGAGTTCAAGGCATACCTTGAAGATGCAGTAAAGGCAAAGGAGCCAATCCCAATGGACCAGGAGAACGCCCTTACACTATCAAAGGCCAGCGAGAATGCCCTTAAGGTAATGTACCTTGAGGCCCGTTCCCTTCATATGGTAAAGCCGGACTCCATACATCTGCTGCTGGCAATTTTGAGGTCACAGGACGGAAACGCTGTACAATACCTTGAAAAGCAAAATATTACGTATAGCAAAGTAAAGGAGGCTCTTCAGCAGGAAGAACAGGACAATCTTCCCGACAGCACATGGAATTATATAGATACCAGAACAGTGCTTATTGGTGGAGAAGCCTCTGATGTAAGCGGGAGCCTTTCATTTTTGGACAGTAGCGGAAATGCTGTGGAAGAAGATATTCTTGGTGCAGAGGACAAGCTGTTTTCTTTGGAATATGATTTGTTTGCGTCTACCGCCTACGGCTGGGTTTTGGATGATCAAAACAGCGGTGTTTTGCATAAGTTCGGAGGTTCCGGCGAATTGCTGACCAATGATAGTTATCAAGCCTTCACCGCTTCGGCTACCTTC
>CALCHD010000243.1 GCA_937901105.1 uncultured Bacteroidales bacterium
GAGGGCTCTTTGAACCAGCAGCACCAGCTTTACCTGGTCTCTACGGCTGTAGATCTGGTCTGCAATCTCTGCATATTTGCGCTCATGCAGCGCCTCTGCAATTTGTATTATCTGGCTGCTGTACCCAAGGGAGATGGCCTTGTTTACGGTTGCAATATCCTTGACTCCAATAATGTTGCACCAGTTTGAGTTCTCCTTGAATACATTGAACAGCTTTTCCTGGTATCTTACACTAGGAATGTCGTATGGCGGGAGATTGGCAGGGAACTGGATGCAGAATCCCTTGTTGTATTTTATAATGTTGAATTTCTTTATTTTTCCTGTTGAGTGAACCATAGGGCCGTAGAATGTGTCTGCATAGCCGTCCAGGAAGTATACGGAGACAAAGAACTGCCCCAATGACTCTATGAGGCTGGCCTTGTCAAACTGCCTGTTCCCTTTAAATAAGGCAACAGCCTCTTCATTGCAGAGCTTCTTCTTTTCAATAGGAAGGTCTGCATCAACAATCTCCTGCATCCTGCGCTTGACTGCTGCAATCTCCTCTTCTGTGAGCTCATGCACTGTCTCCATCCTTATTTTCAACGAGTCATATGGATTACATGATACAGGGTTTTCTGTAAGCTCACCGTAGCTTCCATTTGGGAGGGTATAGTCAAGGATAAGCTGCTTGTTCGGGTACAGGTCCTTGAGGGCCTTCTGCAGGATAAAGAAAAGTGACCTCTTGTAGCACCTGCGGCCGTCTGAATGCGTGTAGTTGAGGAACTCAATGGAATGTGCCATATACAGCTTGTAGCCAAGTTCCTTCAACTGATTGTCCACGTGTGCGGCCAATGCATCTATTCCAATCTCCTCCATGAGTGAAACCAGCGTAGTGCCCGGCTCTATTTCGTAGAATTTCTCTGTGTTCTTGCAGTAGACTCTGATCTTTTCCATATTAGTATCCTCTATTTCTTTAACCATAATTCCGGATTTTGTTTTGTTGTGCCGTTCCACAGCTCAAAATGGAGTGTGGCTGTAGTTCCCTGCTGCTCCAGCTTGCCCAGCACCATTCCTGTGGCAACCTTGTCACCAACCTTTACTGCAACCTCTGCAAGCTTGCAGTAGAAAGTGAAGTACTGGCCGTGCTGCACCAGAATGCACTGGTTGTAGCCCGGGACAGCAATTACCTGCTTTACAACACCGTCAAATACGGCCTTTACCTTGCTTGCAGGTCTTGTGGATATGTTTATTCCGTTGTTGAACGGAAGCTTTACATTCTTAAGTGTAGGGTGAGGGTGTTCTCCAAACTTTTCAACGATGACTCCAGATGCTACAGGGAAAGGAAGCTTTCCACGGTTCAGGGCAAAGCTGCCTCCCAATTTCTCTGCTGCCGCAAATTCCTGGAACTCCCTCTCTATGGCAGGAGGAGGGCTGCTGGCCGCTGGCTCTTCTGCCTTTTTCTTTGCAAGTTCAGCCTGCCTGCGGGCAATCTCCTGCTGCTTCCTTATCTCTGCTGCAATCATCCTTTCCACCTCCATGGCCAGTTTGGCAGCCTCTTTTCTCTTCTGCCCCAACTGCTTTTTGTATAGGCTCTGCTTTTGTTCAAGTGACCTTGCAAACTGCTGTGACTGGTTCTCTTCCCTGGTAAGGGTATTGTATTCTTTGGTTCTGCTGGCCTGTGCAGCAATAGCGCTGCTCTTGAGCTTCTTCACTCTCTTTATCTTCTGCTCCCTCTCCAGTTTCAGCTCCCGTATCTTTTCTGCCTGGCTGTTTATGGTTTTGGAGTAGTTCTTCAGGTAGCTCCATCTGCGGTATCCCTGCTCCATGTTGTCACTGGCAAGGATATACATGAACCACAGTTTGGTATCCCTGTGCTTGTATGCATTGTATACCATTTTTCTGTAGTAAAGTTCAAGGGTGTCCAGCCTGTTGTCCAGCTGTATTATCTCCCTCTGGGCTGTAGAGATGGCTGTGTTGTGCTGCTTTATCTCCTTGTCCAGCTCTGCCAGAAGCATTTTCCTGTTTGCTATCTTGTTCTGGATAAGGACAAGCTCCTCCATAGTGTTTGACCTCTGCTCCTGTACTGCCTGTATCTGGTTGTCCAGATATGAAATGTCCGCCTCCAGCTTCTCTATTTTCTTGCGCTGGCTCTCAATTTCCTTCGTCTGGGCAAAAAGGCTCCCTGCGGCCATAGTAAAGGCCGCTAATGCAAGTATACAGGTTATTTTAAGCAGGCGGGTCATTGCAGTCATTTGTTCAGCAGAGCTCTCTTCTCCTTGATTTTCTCTTCAATTCCCAATGAATTGTCTAGATTCTTGGCCTGGTTCCAGTAGATGAAGGCAAGATCATGCTCCCCAAGCTTGAACAGCACCTCTGCGTAATGGTCAAGTATTACAGCCTCGCTGGTGGCTCCATACAGCATGGCATGCTTGAACTGCGCCTTTGCCTCAATAGGCTTGTCCATAAGGAACAGGATCCATCCGAACGTGTCAAGGTATGTGATGTTGTCGGGCTCTGTCTCTACGGTCCTCTTGCTCATCTGGTACGCCTTCTTCAGGTTCTTGCCGTCAAGGGCCAGATAGTAGGCGTAGTTGTTCAGTGTGCCCATATCGTCGGGATTAAGCTTCAGAATTTTCTTGAAGTATGTGTATGTGGTGGCATTGTCCTGCTTGTTGTGGTACAGTTCTGCCAGCATTGAATATGCGGTAATAAGGGTAGATGTGTCCTTCACCTTCAATGCCATGGACTCAAGCTCCTTATAGGACTCTATTGCCTTTTCTGCCTTGTCCTGCCTGTATCTGGCAATTCCCCTCAACAATATCAGATCCCTGTCTGCAGGGTATGAGGCAATGGCCTCTGTAGTGGCATTTTCAAGATTCTCCCACTCCTCAAGCTCATATAGGGCATATATGTACGGTATATGCATGCTGTATTTCTTTGGATGGAGCTCGTGGTTCTTCCACAACAGCTGCTTGCACTTTTCCTTGTTTCCAACCTCTCCGTAATATGAAGCGAGGAACATGTTGGAGGTGGTGTCTGCCGGATGGGCGCTCTCCATTCCTGCCATGGCAGAATCCAGCTGGTAGCGGAACCTCTTTATGAAGTTTGGAATCTGGAACAGCTGCTTCATATACTCAATCTTCATCTTTGGATCGATGGAAGGGGCTGCAAAGAATGGGGTAATGTCTGCAAAGAATCCTGCAAAGTTGCCGTTTGAACGGTGTACCTCCGCCTTTCCGTACATGGCAGGGGCACACTCCTTGTCAAGCTCAAGGGCCTTGTTGTAATAAAGCAGCGCAAGAGAGTCCTTGTAGCGGTTGGCGTATGTGTCTCCAATTACACACTGGATTCTAGGGCTCTGGATCTCCTTGTCAAACTCTACAAGGTAGTTGAGGGCCTTCTCCCAGTCCTGCTCCATCCTATAGATGTTGTAGTATGTCATGGCCACAGCCTCGCTCTTGCCCTGAATTCCTTCAATCTTGGCAAGCATCTCCTTGGCCTGCGCTGTCTGCTGGGTGCTCAAATAGAGGTTTACAAGGCTGTAGTATATGGCCGACTTCTTGGGATACATCTCCAGAAGCTCCTCATATACCTTTACTGCCTGGCCTATCTTCTTGTCCTGTATGTACAGCTGTCCCAGCATCTCCCTGTACCAGAAATTTGCAGAGTCCAGCTCAATTCCCTTTTTCAGGTACAGTTCTCCCGACGGTGCATCACCTGTCTTTATTGCAATGTTGGCAAGGTAGTAGTATGCCGCATCATTGTCAGGCTCTATGGCAGCAAGCTGCTGGAACATGACATTTGCCTGGCTGTAGTTGCCACTGTTGTATTCCTTCATTGCATTGAACAGCAATACTGTAGCAGTGCTGTCTGCAGCCTTGTCCTGCGGTGTTGCAGCCTGAGCAGAAGAGAAGGATGCCAGCAGGCAGGCCATAAGGGCGGATAGCATATGTTTCAGTCTCATATTATCTTCAAATTGTTATGTTATACAAATGTAGCAAATTCTGTGCTACCTTCTGTTTTTGCCGGGAATAATGGGTGAATTTATTTCCTATTTGCAACTTTTATTAGCAAATTTGCATCTATAATATTAGCAGATTGATGATACTGTCATTGTCATACGAGGCGCAGCTTATAGAGAAGTGCCTCAATAACGATACACTTGCGCAGAAGCAGATGTATGAGTGGCTCTCGCCGCGCATGTTTGCTGTGTGCTTGAGGTATGCCGGTGACAGGGAGGATGCCAGGGATATCCTGCATGACGGTTTCATAACTTTGTTTGAGAAGCTTGGCGGATATAAGGGCGAGGGCTCCTTTGAGGGGTGGGCGAGAAGGATATTCGTAACCGCGGCCCTCATGCATTTGAGGAAGAAGGATGTGCTCAAGCATTCGGAGCAGCTGGAGGATTTCTCGGTAGAGATTACATATGATGCCGGAGTGATAGAGAAGATGGATGCCAAGGTGCTGATGGAGCTGGTACAGCAGATGCCCGACGGCTTCAGGACGGTGTTCAACATGTATGCGGTGGAGGGGTATTCACATCAGGAGATAGCAAAAGAGCTTGGCATTACCGAAGGGGGCTCCAGGTCCCAGTTGAGCAGGGCAAAAATCTGGCTTAAAGAAAAATTGAAGGAGTATAATATAGATGGCTGAAAGGGACTTTGATGAAATAAGGGAAAAACTGTACGACCATGAGGTGCCGGTAGAGCCCAATATGTGGGAGGAGGTACAGGCGTCCATGCGGAAGAGAAGGCTCCGCAGGGTCTTCTATTATACTGTATCTTCTGCGGCTGCTGTGGCACTGCTGTTCATGTTGCTGGTAAATCCGCAGAGGAGAATGCAGGAGGTGGAGCTTCTTGCGGCCGTTGCAGGATATGAGATGAATGCCGCAGTATCCGGAGGGGACGTGCAGCAGGTGCAGGAGGAACCTGTGTTTCAGGTAGAGGAGAGAGAGTTGTCCCAGGAGGAAGATGTTGTGGCGGAAAGCAGGGCTGAAGGTCATCAGGAGAAAGTTGCAGGGAAAAGAAAAAAGATGAAATCTGTTGCTCCGGTGGAGGAACGTCAGGTAGTTGAGCAAGATTCACCGGTATCAGAAGAAGCGGCTCCAGTTGTGGCAGGAAATGTGGCAAAAGAGTCAGATGCTGCTGCAAGAGAGGATAATAGCACTGCTGTACAGGAACCCAGGAGTGCTGATGCGGCAAGGCAGGTGAAAGTGCAGAGCGCTCTTCTGTATGATGGGATATGGGAAGAGGAGGTTCAGCCTGAAGGGAAAAGGTATGCCGAGATACAAAAAAGAAGGCGTATGGGGCGACCTCATCGCTACCATCAACATACACCTCCC
>CALCHD010000244.1 GCA_937901105.1 uncultured Bacteroidales bacterium
AGAATCTACACCTGCAATTGTTGCACTCATAGCCTCAGTTGTACCTCTTAGCATATTAACGTATGAATCGTAAACAGTCTGGTTCCACTCGCTTGTTACAGCGTGAACTTTCATCTTTTGGCTGCACTCGCAATCAGCACCGTAAGCTTTTACAATGTTAGCCCACAACAAACGTGCTGCGCGGAATTTAGCAATCTCCATAAAGTAGTTGAACCAACTGCAAAAGTAAATTTGATGCGTCTTGCAGCGTCATCAGCGCTTAGGCCCATCTCAACAAGCTTGTTGATGTACTCGCTACCCATAGCAAGACCGAAACCAAGCTCCTGAGAGA
The DNA here is from genome assembly GCA_937901105.1 of uncultured Bacteroidales bacterium. Classification (GTDB taxonomy): domain Bacteria; phylum Bacteroidota; class Bacteroidia; order Bacteroidales; family UBA932; genus Egerieousia. Next base: position 332 of record CALCHD010000244.1, read on the forward strand.
TGTTTGAACCTGCATCATTGAAAGCGTAAGCCTCAACACCAATAACTCTTACTCTTGGATAATCCTTAACAGCCTCAATTACATCTTTAAGGGTATCCATAGATTTGTCTGAACAGAAAGCGCCAGTCTGGTTAAGGCCTCTTAGCGGATCAAAATCAAATGAAGCTTTAAGGTCCTCAGCAGCTACGCCCTGAGCTTTTGCAACAGCAAGGAATGAGTTAATGATCTCTACAGATGCACAGCAGCAGCCTGTGAAGTTAACCTCAACCTTAGCAAGATCAATACCGTTAAGAAGGGTCTTCATCTCAGCCTCTGAGATAGCCTTTTTGCCATCAATGCAGAAACCTACAGCCTCAACACCTTTCTTAAGTCCGTCAACAGCCTGTGCATTGGCAGCCTCAAAACCGCACTGGCAAGCGCAGTAGTCCTGGCGAACCAACCAGTTGTTGTTGTCTTTAGTACCCCTAACAAAAGGGAAAGCACCAGCCTCACCGCCAAGGTGTTTTACACCCTCAAGGTTCTCGGCACGGTAGTAAGGGCGAACTGAAAAACCTTCCTCAGTTTTCCATACGAGCTTTTTCTCGTAATCGGCACCTTTCAAATCTTTGATAATCACCTCTTCCCATTGCTCTGTGGAAACAGGTGGAAACTCAGCAAATAATTTTTCTGCCATCTTTTTTGTTTTTATATATGAATGGATAATTTGATTTTCTCTAAAATCGTTCAAAGTTACTTAATATTTAAGCCATTTCCAAATCTCTTTCCAGCCCGGCTTTTTACCGTACATTAGGATTCCAACCCTGTATATTCTTCCCGACAGATATGCCATTCCCACGAAGGTAAGTATCAGCACACCAATAGAAAGTGCAAGTTCCCACGCAGGCACGCCATAAGCTATTCTGGCCATCATCACCATTGGGGATGTAAAAGGTATTACAGATCCCCAGAAAGAGAGTGCACTGTCTGGATACTGGAAAGTGTGCAACATAAGGAAAAGTCCCACAATGAGGGGCATTGTGATTGGAAGGATGAGCTGCTGGGTGTCGGCCTCATTGTCTACGGCAGCACCAACTGCAGCAAACATGCTTGAATAAAGGAGATATCCCAGCACAAAATAGATAATGAAGCACCCTATGATCTGCACGTAGTTCACATCCTTAAGAGCCTGGAGCAGGCCGTCGCTGTCATCCTGCATTGCAGAGGTTATTTCCGCAACCGGAACCTCTGTTGAGACCGATGTCACCGTCTGCGCAGCCTCATTGAGCCCCAAAGCATGACCTGCCACTGTTACAATCAGCATTGTAAACACAATCCAGATAAGGAACTGTGTAAGCGCCACAGAAGCTACACCTATGATCTTGCCCATCATAATCTGGAAAGGCTTCACCGACGACACAATAACCTCAATGATTCTGGTGGTCTTCTCCTCTATCACACTCCTCATCACCATGCTGCCGAACATGAAGATGAACATATAAATAAGGAAGCTGGCAATGTAGCCTATCACCATAAATATCTCAACTTTAGACACTTTCTCCTCGCCGCTCTCATCCAGTGTATAGGTACTCAACTTCACATCAGACTCTATATCTTCCATTATCTCCTCAAGCTGCGGGATGCCGTATCCCTGCAGCTTGTGCTGCTCCACAGCCTCCTCAACATTGCGCGAAATACGCCCTTTGATGTCCATATTGAGCTGTTTCTTGGAATATGTGACCACTGAAACATTCTTTGACGAATCCAATGCAGAGATGCCCACTACTGCAAAATAGCCGTTCTTGTCAAAATCAGCCTTCAAGTTATCTACAGTTGCACCAACAACCTGGCAAAACTCCACCTGCTCATCACTCTGCATGTATGGCATAACCACACCGCTATTATCCACTACCGCAATCTTGTGGGCCTCGTCTTCTTCTGAATATGCTGCAATCAGCCCCGGCACTACCATAAGTGCGGCAAAAAGAAGCGGCGTAAGCAGCGTGGTAAGGATAAACGATTTCTTCTTTACCCTTATTGCAAACTCCCTTGCAATAATTACAGATATCTTGCTCTTTCCCATTTCCGTAAAATTTAATTATTGGTAACCAGTTTAATGAAGATGTCATTCATTCTTGGAATAAGCTCCTGATATGACACTATATCATTCCCTTTAATGAGTTCTCCCAAAATCTGGGCGCTTGTTACACCAGGCTTTACATCAAGTACAGCACGTCTGTTCCCCTTATAATCCCCGTCAGAGACCAGTTCCACAGGAGCCAATGCCAGATTTATAGGCTCAAGACCTCTGTAAATAACCTCAACATGGTTGCTTCCATACTGCCTCCTTATATCATCCACCTTTCCGGTTACCACCAGATTGGACTTGTTGATAAGGGCAATGCTGTCACATAGCTCCTCAACGCTCTCCATATTGTGGGTAGAGAGGATGATTGTTGTACCTGCCTCCTTCAGAGCCAGAATCTCTTTCCTGATAAGGTTCACATTCACAGGATCAAAACCGCTGAACGGCTCATCAAGTATAAGAAGCTTTGGCCTGTGCATTACAGTGGTGATGAACTGTATCTTCTGGGCCATACCCTTTGACAGTTCCTCCACTTTCTTGTCCCACCAGCCCTGGATGCCGAATTTCACAAACCACTCCTTCAGTTCCTTGGTGGCCTGCGCAGTGGTCATCCCTTTCAGCTTTGCCAGATAGATTGCCTGCTCACCAACTTTCATCTTCTTGTAAAGTCCCCTCTCCTCCGGAAGATATCCTATGTGCTCAACATCAGAAAGCTTTACAGGACGTCCGTCAAAAAGCAGCTCTCCGCTGTCGGGAAGAGAGATCTGGTTGATGATTCTTATGAGTGTTGTCTTTCCGGCGCCGTTTGGTCCCAGAAGACCGAAGATTTCCCCTTTGGGAATACTGAGGCTCACAGAATTGAGAGCCGTATAATTACCAAATTTCTTGGTAATGCCTTTGCAGCTTATGATTTCCATTTCAAATTTGTTTATCCTCACAAATGTAACAAATATTCCTTTAGTTTATCCGCATTTTCCGTGCTTATCACACGCTCTTTTACCAGGGCCTCCAGCAACTGCATATCAGAACTGAAATTCTCTTTCCCCTTAAGCCTCAAATAGGTCTCTATCCCCTTTGCCGCATACGGGCCTATATACGGATGTCTGCGGAGGAACTCCATATCCGCCTTCAGCAATGAGACCCGCTTCACATCGCCTTCAAGCACCACAACATTCCCTGCAATCTTCTCAAACCTCTCCTGCGTAAAACCTTCAATCTCAAGCAGCTGCCTGATATCCACAAACGATCCTCCCAGCCTTTCCCTGTACTGCAGGATCTTGCGGGCATAATACCCGCCAATGCCATAAAGCTGCACCAGAGCCGCACTGTCGGCGGTGTTGAGGTTGCATACATACTTCTCTTTTGGGAGGCGGGTACCGTATTTGGAAGCTGGGGCGGGTTGCGGTGCGGGGGCTTGATGCGCGTTTGTCACAGAATCAGCCGCTTCTGTGACAATGCGGGCATTTTCCTCCCCATTTGTCACGTTTTTCGGCTTATTTGTGACATTTCTCTTCCCCGGCAACCTGTCGGGAAGAAGAATGAATGGCTCCAGGGCAGCATACTTTGCACTGTCCACCACATACATTTTGGCAAAATCCCTCTTCACCCGGAACTTCCCCCCTTTGGTTCGGTACTTTATGATACTGGCCGCCTGCCGCTGTGAAAACCCCAGCATCTGGAGGGAATCCTGGGTGATGGTATTGGGATTGAAGAAGAATGCACTATTCCCGACAGATGCCTCCCCTGACACAGGTGTTCCAGGCTGACCGGACACACCGGCCGGAGTTCCGGCACCCCCACCGGCACCCGCCTGCGCAGCCATACCTGAGGCATCCCCACCTCCTGCACCCGCTTCCGCAATAGCCTCCACCTGCCGCATCCTCACCTTCTGTACCACAAATGTAACCACCTGAAACAAAAACAGCAGCGCAATGAGGACAATTACCCCCATTGCTCTGCTGTTTGATATCTTAACGGAATCCCTTTCCCCGTTACTCATCCTGTGATTGCTCTCCTGCCTCATATCCCGCTCCACTTACAATCATAACTATTTCACCTTTAGGCTCATGTGCACTGTACCACTTGAACAGCTCCTCAACAGTACCCCTGCGGCACTCCTCATGCATCTTGCTTATCTCCCTGCAGACCGCAGCCATACGGCCAGGACCAAAGAACTCAACCATCTGTCCCAAAGTCTTCACCAGACGGTATGGAGACTCATAAATTATCATGGTCCTCTCCTCAAGGGCCAGCTGCTTGAATTTGGTCTGACGCCCCTTCTTTACAGGAAGGAACCCCTCAAAACAAAACCTGTCACAAGGGAAACCGGAATTCACCAACGCCGGTACAAAAGCGGTTGCGCCGGGAAGGGTCTCCACCTCAACCCCAGCCTCAACACAGGTCCTCACAAGAAGAAAACCCGGATCGGATATGCCTGGCGTACCCGCGTCACTTATCAGCGCCACATTCATGCCTGCAAGTATCTTCTCGCATACTCCTGCAGATGTCTTGTGCTCATTGAACTTGTGATGGCTCTCCATATGTGTGGAGATCTCATACTTCTTGAGCAACACAGAACTGGTTCTGGTATCCTCAGCCAGAATCAGGTCAACCTCCTTCAACACCCTCAAAGCCCTTAAGGTAATGTCCTCCATATTCCCTATAGGGGTTGGTACCAAATACAATTTTGCCATAATTCAGTCAATAAATCTTACACACAAAGGTATCCATTTTCCACAAACAAAAAAAGGGCCACCTGCCGGCAGCCCCAAAATATCCTTATCAAATCCTATTAGTGCAAGCTTACACCTATCAGCCTCATGAACTCCTCGCGGGTTCTGATATCCTTGAGGAATGCACCGGTAAAAGCAGAAGTGGTGGTAACCGAGTTCTGTTTCTGCACACCCCTCATCTGCATGCACATATGGGCTG
>CALCHD010000245.1 GCA_937901105.1 uncultured Bacteroidales bacterium
GTCTTTTCTGCACTATGTGCCCTATGCCTGTCTGACGGCCATGACCTTCCCCGCCATTCTTAGCAGTACCGAAAACCTTCTCAGCGGCGCCGCCGCTCTGGCAGTGGCCGTTTTCCTGGCCTATCGGGGAAAGAGTCTTCTGACCGTCTCTCTGGCAGCCTCTGCCGCAGCCTTGGCCTCCGCCTCATCCTTCACCGCCTTGGCATACCCCTTCTCCCATTCAATCCTTACCTGCACCTCACCACTCTCCTTCTTCAACCCTGCCAATTCAGTCTCCTTGGCAGCCTTCTCCTCCTCCTTTGCAGCACGCTCCTGCTCTGTCATTACAGCAATAAGGTCATGTTGGGACTTTTCCTCCTTGTACAGTCTGTCAGCCTCCGCACACAACCTGTAAATCTCAGCACCAATCCTGCTGTATACATCTGATCCCGATATCTTCTCCAAAATATCCGCCTTCCCCTTCTCATCACTCTTGAGGAACTGAGTGAACTCCCCCTGCGCCAGCATAGTAGTACGGCAGAACTGCTCAAAATCCAGACCGATAGCATTATAGATAACACTCTCCACCTCCCTGTATCCGTCCCTCTTGTCTCCTGTTGTTTCTGTGCCGTCTGTAAGGTTAGCAATAGACCACACATAATTGGACATATTTGCCCCCGGTTTCTTCCTTGTACCCCTCTCCACGCTCCAGCAAGCACAGTACTCCTTTGCATCATTGCCTGTAAAATACACCCTTGAATAGGCCTCGCCGGTATTCATCCTCATAAGATTGCGGGGGTCTGAACCGGTTATCCTGTCTGAATTCACCTGCTGTGTAGCGCCGGAGCCCTTGCTCACGCGCGGAGTTGTAGCATACAGCGCCAATGTAATGGCATCCAGCAAAGTGGTCTTGCCTGATCCTGTAGGGCCAGTTATCAAGAACAGGTCTGTACCCTTAAGTGGCTGCTCCTCAAAAGAAACCTTAACCTCCTCAAACGAGGCAATATTCTTAATTTCAATAGATTTAATCTTCATCTGCGGTACTGTTTATATTCTTAATAACTGTTTCAAGCATACTGGCAAACTCATCGGTAAAGGTCTCTCCCTTCTGCTGGGCATACTGCCTTAAAATGGTTGCCGGGTCCTCCTTCTGCAGCTCGTCCATTGTAAGCTGAAGGGTAGCAGAGGCATTACTGTCGGGAAGATTTGCCAGCTCCCTTACTGGATTTACATTTACACACCTTGCCATTTTCCCCTCCAGGGCATCGTCTGTCTGCTTCTGCCTGTCATACGGGAGAATCTGGCCGTCCTGCAGCAGCACATTCAGTCTTATGTAGGCAGGGATATCTGCAGGGAATGCCTTCAGCTCATCCATCACCTCTGTCCAAGGTGCATGCCCCTGGGATGGAATGTTTACCAGTGGCCTTACCGTCTCAAGAGGGATATGTTCAATCTTTGGCTCCGCCCCTTTGGCCTCTATCTCCACCACCGTAAAGCCGTGCTCATAGCCGGGCCTCACCTCATCAAACCCTACCGGAACCGGGGAACCGCAATACCTGGCCCTGCCAATGCTCTGCGCTTTATGAATATGCCCCAGGGCAATATAGTCATAGCACTCTCCAAGCCTATCCAAGGATGTGCACTCAATGCCGCCAATAAAGCGGCCGCTCATATTGGAGTGCCCTGTAAAGTCAAACTTCTCAATGGCAGCGTGCCCCACATACACCACAGGAAGGCCGTCTGCCGCCCTCTCCTTCACCGCCTCCTGCAGCTTCTGGTAGAACTCATCATCCAAAAAGCGCTCATTGGTATACGGCACCGCCACAACCCACCCCTTTCCAGGGATGCTAATAATATTGTTCTGCAGGTTCTCCATATCCACCTTGCCA
>CALCHD010000246.1 GCA_937901105.1 uncultured Bacteroidales bacterium
GGCGAGGTACCGAGGTCAGGATCTCGTATGGAATGGTTCCGAGAACCTCGGCCAGATCTGTTATGGTCGGATCTTCGCCGAAAATCGTTACTGTATCTCCCACCTTGACATCAAGACCAGTCACATCAAGCATGCACATGTCCATACAGATGTTTCCAATGGTTGGAACCAACTGGCCGTTTACACAGAATTTTGCATTTCCACGGCTGTAGTGACGGTTAAGGCCGTCTGCATAGCCAAGAGGAAGGGTTGCAATCTTTTTAGGAGTATCAAGTTTGCCGTGTCTGCCGTAACCTACTGTACCGTCCTCAGGGGTAAGCTCCTTAATCTGAAGAATCTTGCAGGTAAGTGAAGCTGCAGGTTTTACATTTGCCTGGTCAACTGCACTGATACCATAGATACCTACACCAAGACGTGCCATATCCATCTGGTACTCCGAGAATCTCTCAATACCAGCAGAGTTGAGGATATGGTGGATAGGCTTGTAGTCAAGCACTGCATCAATCATTGAAGAGTGTTTCTTGTACATCTCGTACTGGCCTCTTGTAAACTCATCATGCTGAGGATCATCCGAAGCAGCAAGATGTGAGAAGATAGACTGTACCTTAACCCTTGGTTTGTCCTTAAGGTACTCCAAAAGCTCAGGAAGTTCATCTTTCATGAAGCCCAATCTGTGCATACCTGTATCAAGTTTGATATGAACAGGATAGTGGTCTATATTTCTTGAAGCAAGGTAAGCGTCAAATTTGCGCATGGCATCCATTGTAGGGATAGATGGCTCAAGGTAGTGATTGACTATATCCTCAAATGAATCTGTACCGGCTGTTAAAACAAGGATAGGTTTCTTGATTCCACCCACTCTCAACTCAACACCCTCAACTGGATGGGCAATGCCAAAATAGTCTGCGCCGGCTTTCTCCATCTGGCTTGCAAACTCTACAGCTCCATGGCCATAAGAATTGGCTTTAATTAGGATAAGCAATTTTGTTGTGTCTTTCAGTTTTGATCTGAAATACTTGTAGTTGTGAAGCATGTTGGCATTGTTCAACTCCAACGTTGCAAAAGAATTTTGAACTAAATCCATAAATCGTTGTATAGTTATAGGTCACTTTAATGATGTAAAATTAAAAAAAACAAACCATGAAAACCAAATCTTTTTTAGCAATTGCCATTCTTGCTGCATTTTCAATTGCATCATGCGGCTCCAGGGACAAATCTGTTACAGAAAAACTTGTAGGTGTATGGACCGGCATTGATACAATCCAGATTGCATCTGTTGACTCATTGGGAAACCTTGCCATTGAAACCATTGCTGTCCCTATTGCCATAGAATACTTTGCAGACACTACCATGAGCGGCAAGGTAAGCTACAACGACTCCACTACAGCCAACATCTCTGCAGTAGTGATTGTAGGCGAACCATACATCTCTTATTCCGGAATTATGGAGATTAATGACACACAGCAGAACCTCAACGGAGAGCTGGTATACACAGAAACACCTGAAAGCCTTACAATGGAGTTCTTCTCTCAAGACCCGCAGTCTGGAAAGGCACATAAAGGGAAAGCCGTATTGAGCAGAAAGGCACAGGCAAATCCGCAGAAGAAATAGAAATCTGCACTGCAGAACCCTATACACAATGGCTAGAATGCTTCGTTAATTCCAAAGACGAACCCATTCTGGCCATTCTTGCCTATACCCCAGTCAAGCCTTATTGAAAGATTGTCCAGCAGAGAACACCTCACCCCCACACCGGCATTAGGGAGGAAATTGCCTATAGAGAACTTGCTGTACCCGCCCCACAGCACTGCACCGCCTGCCCATGCCGCCATGCTGAACATCATCCACACCCTCTGTCGCAGCTCAATCTGCAGCCCCGCAGCATTATTGTCACGGTACTGCCACATCGGATACCCCCTCATCCTCTGGGAGTCCCCTACTGTTGCCAGCATATTCCACGGCACACTGCCATACATGAATTCCGCATAAACATCACCTGCAAGCACACCTCCATTCCACACCTCCTTGTAGGAATCAAGCTGCACCATGGTGCCAAAATATGGGGAAGAGGAAAAATCTGTATAGTTATAATGCTTGAGGGACATATATACACCTTCCGAAGGTGCTGCGGCATTGTTCCTGGTGTCATACCGCCACTCTCCACCCAATGAATATGCATCAGTGGCAACCTCTCCGCTCCACTTTATTCTGCTGTAGCCTATAGAAGGACCCAGAGCAGAATGCGCAGACAAACGGAAAAGGTATCTTGCCCTTACCAGCATTCTTGAAACTTCATCTGAGGAGAAGACATTTCCCACCAGCGAGAAATTGTCCTTTACCGTATATGCCACAGCTGCACCTGCCCCAGCATTTCCCGCATAGTACGGCGCAATGAAAAACTCACCCTTCAGCCTCTCTACAAGGCTTTCCCTTGGGGTGATGTCCCTTACGGTAATCCTCTCCACACTCTCCTGCCCCTGTATCCTGCAAAAGCTGAACAGAAAACAAAAAAGGAGCGCCATGCGCCTGTATCTTCCCAAAAAGTAGTATATTAGCATATCAGTAATCAGCAATATGGACTTCAGCCGCAAATACGCCCGTTCAATCATCATCCTGCTCCTTGCAGCAGGGATGGCACTTGCGGCAGCATCAAAGCCAAAGATACAAAATATCCGCAAAGAAAACACTGTGGCAATACCTGTATTGCTGGTAGAATTCTCCGATGTAAAATTCACTCTGGAAGAGCCGCAGGAAAAATTCCGCGCACAATTGGAGAAGGCGGAAGAATACTTCAACGCAAACTGGCATGGAACAAAGGCATTTGTCTTCCCGATAGCTGCCCGAGTGACCCTGGACACACCAGTTGCCACATACGGAGCGCCAAGTGCCGCCTTCAATGACACTGATGTAAGGCAGCTAATAGCAGACGCCTGCACACAGGCAGCCGCACAGGGGGCTGACTTTTCATTATATGACCCCACCGGCAGCGGAACAATAGAAAATATTGCCGTAATATTTGCAGGATACAGTGAATCTGAAGGGGGAGACCCCAACTCAATATGGTCACACCAGCAGAACCTGGCAGGACAGGAAATAGAGGCTGAAGAGATGACAATACTCTCATACACCTGCACACCCGAACTCAACGGAAGTTCCGGAAGCACAATATCGCCTATAGGAACTTTCTGCCATGAAATCTGCCACTCATTGGGCCTTCCCGACATGTATGACACCAACTCGGAAGAAGAAGGGCTCTCAACAGCCCTTAACGGCACCCTTTCAATCATGGACAAGGGAAACCATTCCGGCAACGGCAACACCCCTCCCCTGTTTACCTCCATTGAGAGGGAGATTCTGGGAATAGGAGAAATTGAGGAGATTGTTCCAGGGAAGGAATATACGCTGCTCCCTGCAAATCTGTCGGGAAGAATATACAGAATCTCAAGTTCTGTGGATGGGGAGTATTTTCTGCTGGAGTGCAGGGAGAACACAGGTTGGGACAAGTTCATTGGAGGAGCAGGTCTAGTTGTGTACCATATTGACAAGTCACAAAATGTCTATGGAGGCATAAGCGCCGCACAAAGGTGGGAATTCAACAACATAAACAGCTTTGCAGAACACCCTTGCGCCAGGGTTTTATGCGCATTTGACAGCTCCATCACCTCGCTTTCCTTCAATTTTGGGGACGGGCAGCTGAAGGACTGGAACGGGAATCCTGTAGGGGTATCATTGCATGATATCAGATTTTCAGGTGGAAAAGTCACATTCCGCAGTGCTGCAGACTACTCATACGACGCTTCACTTCCTGTTGCCCTTGAATGCAAGGTGCAGCCTTTCCAGAATGATGCTGCCATTGCCTGGGAGGCGGCCGACACATCCGGGAAATGGATGATAAAATTGACAAAGAGAGGAGATACCGCTTCAACACAGGCAATTTCCCAAACACCTGACATAAAAGTTCAAGGCCTTGATCCCGACAGCCAGTACAATATCAGGATAAGGTATATGAAGGATTCAGTTACAGGCAAAGCGGTCTCCTCCAAATTCAGGACTTATCCGGTGACATCCTCCTTCCCATATATTTTTATAGACAAGGAGGGATACAGGAAGGGCGAGGCTGCCCAGTTGCGGGTGTTCAATCTTTCAGAAAAGCACAAGCGTGTAAACTGGCATGCAAATGGAGAAATTATTGAGGGGAATACATTTGTTCCACAAGAGGAAGGGGATGTGATTTTGGAGGCAGCAATATATTATTATGATGGTTCAGAAGAGAGAATATACAAGAGGATTTCTGTTGAGTAAGGCCATAATGGCTGCGGCACTGCTCATGCTCCTTTCGTGCAGGGATACGGAGAAACCTGCAGGGAGCCAGCTGCAGCAGTTCCTGGAAATGGACGGATCAGGCCTTTGGGGATATGGGGGATACCTGTTCAAGTATTCCCACCAGAACTGCCAGTTCTCAACCAATCCTGCCCGCAGGCAGATAAGGATGCAGGAAGACGGACAGCAGTATTATTTAAACATACAGTTTGCCTCGTTTCCACCTGCCGCCGAAGGGGAGATTGAACTGCATCTTACTTATAAGGCCGGAAATGAAGAGAACCGCCGCAACTGCATAATGACTATTGAGAGGTCAGAGGGGGATAAGCTATGGTTATGGGATACCCAAAACAATATGGGGATAATTATCCCGGCCACTTGGGACAGTGTAAAATAAAAAAGGTTGTGGAAACACAACCTTTTTATTTCTCACTGTGAATGAGCGGATTAGTTTTTGCTAGCCTCGATTGAAAGTTTTCTGAACTCCTTCATCATCTTGCTAAGCTCAAGAGCTGATTTTCTAGCACGTGTACCGGCAGCCTTATTACCCTTAAGCATTTGAGCATCAGCATCTTTACAGAACGCCTCCATCTCACCTTTGATTTTCTCAATTAGTTCTTTCATCTTGAATACTTTTATTAGGTTAAAATTGTTGTGATAAAGTTAAAAACTAAATTTTATCTTTGCAAGTAAAATCAGAAAAAAAATTTAGTTATGAGCCTAGAATTCAGTGTAAAAGAGATTGTGAGCGCGTTTATGGTGCTATTTGCCATTATTGATATAACCGGATCCATTCCAATCATCATAGATCTAAAGTCAAAAGGCAATTCAATCAAGCCATTACCAACAGTTATGGGTTCTTTTGCCGTATTCATTGCGTTCCTGTATGCCGGAGAAGGACTTCTCTCCCTGTTTGGAGTGGATATCCAGTCGTTTGCGGTGGCAGGAGCAATAGTAATCCTTGTTCTTGCAATTGAGATGATCCTGGGTGTAGAGCTGATGAAAAATGACGGTCCCAAAGGGGCTGCCACACTGGTGCCGCTGATATTCCCGCTCATTGCCGGCGCAGGCACCCTTACTACCCTGCTTTCATTGCGTGCAGAGTTCCATATTGAGAACATCATAGTTGCAATCATCCTCAACATGGCATTTGTATACCTTGTGCTGGCAAAGCTGCATATAATTGAAAAAGTATTCGGACAGAGCCTTATTTACGTCTTGAGGAAATTCTTTGGAATCATCCTTCTGGCAATGGCTGTAAAACTGTTTGTAACAAATATCTCATCACTTATAGCTCTTATAGGATAACCCCTACTTTTTGAGATGGCAAAGCAGAAAGAAGAAGACAATCTGTTGCAGATGGAATCAATCCTGGCCGGAATAAAGGCCAGAAAGTTCTCTCCCGTATATATCCTTATGGGAGAAGAGCCCTATTATTCCGACATTCTGCTGGAGGCTTTTCTTGAGTATACCCTTGAGCCGTCTGAAAGGGACTTCAACCAGACTGTTGCATACGCACAGGATACAACCACCGCCGACATTGTACAGACATGCCGCAGATTCCCCGTATTTGCCCCAAGGCAGCTGGTAATGATAAAGGAGGCACAGCACCTCACCAGGCTTGACATACTTGAACAGTATCTGGAGCATCCATCTCCAGAGACAGTGCTTGTGCTGGCATTTACAAACAAATCTGTAGACAAAAGGACCGGATTCTACAAGAAGGCCAAGGCCAATGCCATTGTATTTGAATCATCAGCAATAAGTGAATGGAACGTTGCAAAATGGATTTCATCATACATCAGCGGCAAGGGGTATTCCATTACACCGGATGCTGCCGCCCTTATGGCAGAGCATACAGGCAATGTGCTGCGCAAGATTGTTCTTGAGGCAGACAAGCTGTTCAAGGGGCTGGACCCGCAGAAAAAGGATATCACCATCAAGGACATTGAAACAAATATTGGCATAAGCAGGGAGTTTTCGGCCTTTGAGCTCTCAAAATCGCTTATATTCAAAGATTACAGCAATGCATACCGCATTGCAGGGCATTTTGGCGCAAATCCAAAGAAGTACCCGCTTGTCCTTACTCTGGGCGCCATGTTCTTCTTTTTCTCCCGCCTGCTCAAATGCCATGCCTATTATGCGCAGGACGGAGGCCTTATGGAGAATGCAATCCGCAAGGCCGGAGTGTTTGCCCAAGGGCAGATAAAGGAATATGCTGCAGCCATGCGCGCATTCCCGCTAAAGAAGACAATGTCAGTAATTGCCATAATTAAAGAATACGACTACAAGAGCAAGAGCGGCAATGCCGGAGCTGCTTCTGAAGGGGACCTTCTAATTGAACTTATTTCACGCATCATACACTGACACCTCCCCTATTCTACTTTTTATTGTATCTTTGTGGAGAAATAACGGAATTGAATGGAAGGAACTGTTTTTGATCCACTGCGCAAGAAACATGTTGCCCTCACCCCAGAAGAGCAGGTAAGGCAGTTTTTCATACACTGGCTCAACAAAGAGAGGGGGTACCCGCTGCAGCTTATGGCAAGCGAGGATACAATCAAATTGGGGAGCAAGGGATTGAGATGCGACATTGTTGCATTTGACAACAATCTCAATCCGCAGATAATAGTGGAGTGCAAGGCCCCAAATGTAAAATTGGGAAATGCAACACTGCAGCAGGGGCTCAACTACAATCTGGTGCTCAAGGTTCCGCACCTGATAATTACAAACGGGGAAAGCACATGTATATGCAGCTACAATCCGGAACTTGAAAAATATGAGTTTGCAGAAGACATTCCTCACTATTCCACACAGCAGCAATTATAGATGAAACATTTGAACAGCAAAATATTTAAGATTGTAGCCTCTGCAGCAAAAGAGCAGGGAGTAAGGGCCTTTGTGATTGGAGGCTTTGTGAGGGACTGCTTTCTTGAAAGGCCAAGCAAGGACATAGACATAGTTGTAGAGGGAAGCGGCATTGCACTGGCGGAACTTGTTGCAAAGAAAATCGGGAGCAAGCTCTCTGTTTTCAAGAATTTCGGTACAGCCATGCTCCGCTACAGGGAGCACAAGGAGGCTGAATGGATAGAGCTGGAGTTTGTAGGGGCGCGAAAAGAATCATACAGAAGAGAGTCTCGCAAGCCTATAGTTGAAGACGGCACCCTGGAAGAGGACCAGCAGAGAAGGGACTTTACCATTAATGCACTTGCCTTCAGCCTGCAGGAAGAGGATTTTGGAGCACTGGTAGACCCGTTCAACGGTATGGAAGATCTCAAGAACGGCCTAATACGCACACCTCTTGATCCCGACACCACATACTCTGACGATCCGTTGAGGATGATCCGTGCCATCCGTTTTGCCACACAGCTTGGATTTACAATTGTCCCCGAATCCCTAGAGAGCATAAAGAGAAACAAGGAGAGGCTCTCTATCCTCTCCAGAGAGAGGATTGCCGAAGAGCTGAACAAGATACTTATGGCTCCAAAACCCTCCATCGGATTTTATCTGCTGGAACAGACCGGCCTGCTGCAGCAGTTCCTGCCGCAGATAAGCTGCCTCAAAGGGGTTGAGACACTGGAAGGAAAAGGACATAAGGATATATTTGCACATACGTTGCAGGTGCTTGACAACATATGTCCAAACACAGACAACCTGTGGTTGAGATGGGCAGCCCTGCTGCATGATATCGGGAAGCCAAGTACAAAGAAATATGAACCAGGTACAGGCTGGACATTCCACAGCCATGATTTCATTGGCGGAAAGATGATTCCCGGGGTGTTCAAGCAGATGAAGATGCCTTTGAATGAGAAGATGAAATATGTGCAGAAGATTGTACAGCTTCATCTCCGCCCCATAGCCCTTGCACAGGAGGAGGTAACAGACTCTGCAGTAAGAAGGCTTCTGTTTGATGCAGGCGATGATGTGGACGACCTTATGACACTATGCGAGGCCGACATCACCTCCAAGAACGACAGGCTTGTACAGAAACACAAGAGGAACTTTGCCCTGGTAAGGGAGAAGCTCATTGAGGTGGAGGCTAAAGATGCCATCAGGAACTTCCAGAACCCTATTACCGGCGAACTGATAATGGAGAAATACAACATCAGCCCGGGACGCGAGATTGGCATAATCAAGGAATATGTAAAGGAGGCTATCCTGGAAGGTGTTATAGAGAACAATTTTGAACAGGCATACGCCCTTATGGAGAAAAAAGCAGCGGAAATGGGACTATAGCCCTTTTCCGCTTTCTTTTAGATATTCACCGAATATTTGCGCTGCACTCCGCACCATCTCAACACAAGGACGCTTCTTGTAGTACTCCGCATTCCTCTCCTGCGGCTGTACCGGAGAACCAATCCCCGTATCTTTCCTCTCCCTCAAACCCAGAAGCTCTGCACAAACTATTGAACCGTTTATCTGCGCAAACTTGGCTGCCATGTCCTGCACTACCGCATAATTGGCCCCTTTGCCCCCATTGTCTTTAGGATCTGTGCATCCTGTCTCAAGCCCTGCAAGGAGGAACATTCCACATGCTGCACCGCAAGTCTCCCTCATTCTGCCAATACCGCCTCCAAAAGAGGCAGACATCTTGAGCGCCTGCTCCTGTGTAAATCCATAAATGTCTGCATAAGCAGCCACAACACTCTGTGAGCAGTTATAGCCCTCCTTAAATAGGGCAACCGCCTTCTCAACTCTCTCTTCCAGACTGATCATATCTTCTTCCCGACAATTAATTAAACATCCTGTCCTCCATCAGTGGCACTCATGGTGATGGCAACCCTCACCGTTATCCTTCACCTCACCTCTCAAATAGGCCTCAACAAGCTCATCTGTAGGGCCGCTGCAACCTCTCACAACAGCAATGCTGTTTCTGCCAAGGACATTTCTGGCCCCCTCACCCATATTGCCGGCCAGCATCACCTCAACACCCATCTCATGCAGAATTGGAGCAATATTTGACTTGCATCCGCAACCCTGCGGTGAAGGCAAAGTCTCCTTGCCCACAACCTTGTTATCCTCAATAGTATATATAGTATAATATGCACAGTGGCCGAAATGGTTATCAACCACATTATCTCTAGTAGGAACTGCTATTTTCATTTCAAAAACATTTTAATTAATCATGTAAAGATACAAAAAAAAATGCCGCACCCGGCGTGAGCCGTATAAAAAGGCGTCATCAGACGCCCGGCGGAGGCCGTGTAGCACGGAAGGCCGGGAGCCGCACCCGGCGTGAGCCGTATAAAAAAAGGCAGCCGTGCAGGGCTGCCTTTTTTCAAAATAACAAAAAACCTATTTATAAATTAATAGAAATAAGTACAAGAAATAAAATGGACTTTTTCTCAAAAGCAATACAAATATAATACTTTTTTATCTTAATCAATAGTTTTTTGTTAAAAAACTGCAATTTTTAATGGACAATTTCTGCATTTTTCTGATACTCAATTATCTTTGGAAGGACAATTGCCTCAAAAATATCCTTTCTGATTATCCTGTAATGGGGTTTGTATGCCTTATTGTACACCTCACTGTGATGCACCACATACTTGCCATCCTTAATTAGGGAAGAAATTTTTGCCGCATCCTTTGAAAAGCCCTTCATTCCCGGAACAGCCCTCTTTGCAGCCCTCTTTATCTCATTCCATTCATCCAGCCACTCCTGCGTAACTTCAGGCACTTTGCCGCCTCCCGCCATGAAGGCATCAGCAAACTCATCTGCACTCATGATACCGTCTGCCACAACATCCAGGCTCACCTGATAATAGTTGTGCCTCCATCCGCACGGATCATACCAGTTCCCCGCAGCTGCTCCAGGCTCTTTGCCTGCAGCTTCACTCCTCTCCTTCATCAGCATCTGAAGCTCCCGGTTTATATATGCTATCACATTCTCCCTGTCTGCCATTATGTGGCTTGGGCCAAAATAATCCTGAAAATTGCTCTTGTAGATATCCTGCAGCGTAGCCTGCGGATATTTATCACACATCTCCCTCACAAATGCCTCCAGCGCCTGCCTGTCTACATTTGGATAGTTCATCTCAACCACCTTCACTCCCGGAAGCAGCTGTACAGATATGCCTCCCTCAACCTTCTTGAACTTGAGTGCTGCCCCTTCAGGATAGCTTTTGCACTCCGCTATATCCGTATTGGCAAGCGGCACAAATATCGCGGCAGTATCCTTGAATATATGGAGAAAATTGCGGTGCCCCTTTCTGGTAGAGACGCCCCAAGGCTGCTCTGGCACAATACCCGCTGTTGTGCCATATATGGTCTCGCCGTAAACATCCATCCACTCCCCTATTGCCTTCAGGCGTTCCAATGATTCGTCGGGAAGAGTGCCGTCTGGCCTTGGGCCTATGTTGAGCAGAAGGTTTGCCCCCTTTGCTGCTGTCTGCACAAGGTACTTGATAAGAAAATCTACAGATTTATATGTTGTATCTGTAATCCTGTATCCCCACGAACGGTTCATTGTCTGGCAGGTCTCAAGGGGAAGCACTGTGCTTATCGCCTGCTCCGAGTAGCCGTAAAGGTTCTGGCCTGGAATATCCCTCTCAAATATCTGGATATCCTCACCCGGGAACGGATCCATGTGATGGTTGTTTCCCACAAGGCATGATGGCTGCAGCCTGTGGATAAGGGAATACTGGCCGGCAAGGTTCCATGTCTCCGCCTTGAGCCCGTTCTCCTGCTTGTCGCGGTCCCACACTCCGTCAAACCAGATGGCGCCTATAGGGCCATAGTTTGTAAGCAGTTCTGTAAGCTGCGTATCCATAAACTTGAGATAGTTCTCATAAGCCCAGTTTGTCTGGAACACTGCAGAATCAATTTCCGGCAGCTTCTCTCCGTTGAACCACCCTGTACGGCCGGTTCCATGGCCTGTACGCCCTACGGGATAATAATCCTCCCTGCCCCAGTCAATGTGGGAGTAATACAGGTGGAGCCTTATCCCCTGCTTGTGGCACTCCTGGGCAATTTCCGCAAGGATATCCCTCTTGAAAGGGGTAGCATCCACAGAATTGTACGGACTGGCCTTGGTGTGGAATATGGAGAAGCCGTCGTGATGCCTTGAGGTAATGCAAATATATTTTGCTCCCGACATCTTTATGGCCTTCACCCACTCATGGGCATTGAACTTTGAAGGGTAGAAGCCTGCTGCAAGCTTCTCATACTCCTTATAGTTTATATTCTTGTTGTGCATCACCCACTCTCCGTCTCCCAGCATTGAATAGATGCCCCAGTGGATGAATATTCCAAAGCGCGCCTGGGAAAACTCCTGTCTGCTCTGCATATTCTGCGGAGTTGGGACATATCCCGGCTGTGCATAAAGCTCCAGTGACATTACTGCCAGCAGCAGCCATAACAGTTTAAATCTCATAATCCTGATCTGTTAGATATATATTTTACCGTTAGTAAAAGTATAAAAAATTGTTTAACTTTACACCCTCTAATTCAAAATCTTATGACACAAGACAAAAAACTCATCACCCGTCGCCAGGCCCTCAAGCATCTGGGTTTTGGAGCGTTGGCAATCGCTGCGGGATACAGCCTTGTAACAAGCTGCAAGGGAAAAGTTAAGGAAGAGGCCGCTAAAGGTACACTTGTAATGGCCAAGAAGATGGACGAGATCACAGGTAAAGAGATCTCCTTGCTGGGCTACGGCTGTATGAGATTCCCTACATACGAGACAGAGGAGACCGATTCAAGAGGCAGAAAGATAAAGGCAATTGACATGGAGAAATCAAAGGCCCTTATAGAGTACGCATACGCAAACGGCATCACCCACTATGACACTGCATGGAACTACCATAACGGCAAGTCTGCAGAGGCTATAGGCACATTGCTCAAAGGATACCCTAGAGAGAGCTTTACCCTTTGCAACAAGATGCCCGGCTGGCTCATTACCGGTCCGGAGAAGGCAAAGGAGCTGTTTGAGACACAGCTTCAGCAGTGCGGTGTAGAGTACTTCGACTACTACCTTTGCCATGCCATCTCAAATCAGGAGGGCTACGACAAGCCTTATGAGGAGCTTGGAGGCTATGAGGTGCTTGCAAAAGAGAAAGAGGCAGGCAGAATCAAGAGACTGGGATTCTCTTTCCACGGAACCAAGGAGCTTTTCACATACATCCTTGACAAGCGCCAGTGGGACTTTGTACTTCTTCAGATCAACTATATGGACTGGGTTGACGAGGAGGCTGAATTCTTCTACAATGAGGCTGCAAGACGCGGAATCCCTTGTATGGTAATGGAGCCTCTTCTGGGAGGATCGCTTGCAAGCCTTACTCCAGACGCAAACGAAATCCTTGAGAAGGCAGCGCCTGGCATGTCAATTGCATCATGGGCATTCCGCTATGTAGGTTCACTTCCTAATGTCCTTTGCGTATTGAGCGGCATGACACAGATGGAGCACCTGAAAGAGAACATCAATACATTCAGCAACTTCAAGCCGCTTTCAGACAAGGAGAGGGAGGCGCTTCAGCTTGCCATTGCAGAATACAGGAGATATCCGCAGATTGGATGTACAACCTGCAGATACTGTATGCCTTGCAAATACGGAGTTGATATCCCTGCTATCTTCAACGCATACAACAAATGTGTGAAGGAGAGCAATATTCCAGACATCAACGGCCCTAGAGACGGCAAGTTTGAGAAGAAGAAACGTGCATTCCTTGCTACCTACAACAACATGGTACCGGAGGGTGCAAGGGCAGACAGATGTATCAATTGCGGAGCATGCAAGAGCGTATGTCCGCAAAGAATGGATGTGCCTGAACTGATAACAAACATCAAGAAGCTTGTAAAAGAAATTGAATAGGCAGAAGCTGAAATATGTCATTTACGGAGCCATCACTGTTTTTGCAGCAGTGATGGCTGTTGTATTGTCAGGTACTGGAGCAGGATGCAGCAGCAACACCACCGAGGAGGCAGCTGCCTCCCCCACTCCACTTAACCACCTGCTGGACAACTCCATGTTCTCATACGACGAGACAAAGAGATTTGACACCTCTATCCGCACCTTCATGCGCTACTGGGGTATCAGAGGGGGCTCTTTTGCACTTATGAGAAATGACAGCCTGCTCTATGCCAAAGGATACGGATATGCCAATACGGAAGACAGCACACTGTGCGACGTAAAGAACATCTTCAGGGTGGCATCTGTATCAAAACTGCTAACTGCAATTGCAATCATGCACCTGGAGGAGCCCGGACAGCTCTCTACCCAGGATTTTGTCTTTGGAGAAGAGGGTATCCTCAACGACACCCTGTTCCTCAACTATAGAGACAAGAAAATAAAGAAAATCACCGTAGAGCACCTGTTGAGGCACACCAGCGGATTCTCAAACCCTCATGGAGACGCCGCATTCAACATGGAGCTCGTGGCAAAATTCCTGGACAAGCCCCTCCCGCTCACTATGGACGACATGGTCCTTTATGCCTCAAAAAACAAGCTAAGGGCCGCACCCGGAGGAAGGTTCAACTACTCCAACCTGGGATACATAGTACTTTCAAAAGTAATAGAGAAAGTCTCCGGAATGCCATACGAAACCTACGTCAAGGACTCTATCCTCTTCCCGATAGGATGTTATGACATACACCTTGCCAACAACTACGCCGAAGGGTTCAGGGAGAATGAGGTCACCTACTACGAGGTAAAGGAGGCAGAGCCGGTTCCGGCCTTTGACGGCACCGACACACTTGTAATGAAAAGCCTTGGAGGCAATGACGTACGCGGCCTTTACGGTGCAGGCGGCTGGGTTGCATCTCCAGTGGAGCTTCTCAAGCTTGTGGCTGCAATAAACAAGTGTCCTGTAAAGAAGGATTTCCTCACACAGGAGAGCATTGAGTTCATGACTCCATACGGCAAGAGCTCAAAGCCCGCAGGATGGGCCAGCTCAAGTGCCAAATTCTGGCTCCGCACAGGTTCAATGTCGGGAACAAGTGCCTTGATAAAGGCAGAAAGGGACGGCTATACATGGGTATTCATCTCAAACAGCTCATCCTGGAACGGACCCGGACTGGCACGCCAGATGAACAGGGCAATCACCCAAGCACTCCGCAAGGTAAAAAAATGGCCGGAGGCAGATTATTTTGCGCTCCAGCCATAGAGTATTGCATTTGCAAATCTTCTATTTCACCCACACATTCAAGATTTCACCAATATACATCTTGTGCATTGGCTGTGCGGCTCTTTTTGCCCTCTCGGCAGGATTTGCTATAGCATCAGGTGAAAGGGACTGTGAAAGGAGCTTCTTGCACTCAATCACCATCCAGGCCTGCCTGAATGCCATTGCACCGCTCCATCTGAACCGGCTCAAGGCCAGATCCGGCAACCTTGTCCTCATCTCTTCCAGACTTGCTTCCGCAATATTTGAGGGCATCCCTGTACACCTCTGTGTAGAAAGTGAGGGTATATGTGTCACCGCTCTCCATAAGCTGGTAGGTATATCTTGCAGGATTTACAAAACAGATTGCAACAGGCTTGTTATACAGAACGCCAAAACCGCCCCAGCTGGCTGTCATCATATTGAACTTATCCTTGTTTCCGGCTGTAATGAGCATCCAGTCTTTGGATATCATCTTTATAACATTGCCCGGCATCTCCTCTGGAGAGATCTTCCTGAATCCATGCATATCCGCCGCACCCGCGCTTATTTGAGGTTTTGCAGCCTCAACATGATTCTGCGATGCTGCAGGGACAACAGGGTCTGCAGAAACGGCTGCAGGCTGCTGTACAGCTGCCGACATTACCTTTGGAGCCGCTCTCACAACCTCTGCCAGTCCTGCTACAGTACAATACTTGAGGCCTTCTCTGAATGATGCAAACACCGCATCCATAGCGTCAATGGTACCTCTCCTGAATTTTCCTGTTATTGGAAGCAGTTTTGTACCTTTCCTGTTTACGGCATTTTCGTAAGTGATGTAGTCCTCTGCCAAAATGGTCTCCATTCCTGTACCGTCATCATATGCATATTTTATCCTTTCAACATCAAGGAAAAATTGTCCATCCCTGTAATTGAGCATGAGCAGGCACTCCATTGAAGCCTTGTCATATGAAAGTGAAGTGTTCTGGAAAACGATGTCGGTCTGGTATACAGCAGCAACAGAATTCTCCTTCTGCGAAACAATCATATTCTTCTTTCCCTTGCCTCCAGCTATAATGCCCTCAAGGCATTTTTTTGAAATGTCGCCCAGCTGCTCCGGAGTATATCCGTCCATCACACGGAGCGAATCTGTAAATACAACTTTCCCATCCTTTACAGGCACAGCACCTTTCTGCAAATATTTCCCGTCAACGGCATTTTGCGCTGCTGCCAGTACCGGCAACACTGCTGCAACAAGCAATACCAATATTCTTTTCATAACTTTTCAGATTAATTTTCTGCCAAGATAGGTATTTTGCCACAAATTCAAATTATAATTGTTATTTTTATACAACCAAACTAAAACAGTATTATGATGCTTTCATTGAATCTTGTAGAGGCCTCAAGGCTGCAATTTGCCCTTACGGCCATGTTCCACTGGATTTTTGTCCCCCTAACTTTGGGATTGGGCATCCTGATTGGAATTATGGAGACAAAGTACTATCTGTCGGGAAGCCCTTTGTGGAAAAAAATGACAAAGTTCTGGATGAATATTTTTGCCATCAACTTTGCCATAGGCCTTGCCACAGGCATTATCCTGGAATTTGAATTCGGCACAAACTGGAGCAACTACTCCTGGTTTGTAGGTGACATATTCGGCGCCCCGCTGGCAATTGAGGGAATTCTTGCCTTCTTTATGGAGAGCACTTTCTTTGCTGTAATGTATTTTGGCTGGGATAAGGTTTCAAAGAAGTTCCACCTTGTATCCACATGGCTTACAGCAATAGGTACAAACATCTCCGCATTGTGGATCCTTACCGCAAATGCCTGGATGCAGTACCCTGTTGGGGTTGAGTTCAATCCTGCAACTGCCAGGAACGAGATGGTTGACTTCTGGGCCATTCTCCTCTCCCCTATGTCTGTAAACAAGATTGTACATACTGTTACAAACGGATTTGTCCTTGCTGCGGTTGTGGTAATAGGAATTTCCTGCTGGTACCTTCTAAAGAAAAGGGAGAGGGAGTTCTCAATCAAGTCAATCTATACAGCCGCCGTGTTC
>CALCHD010000247.1 GCA_937901105.1 uncultured Bacteroidales bacterium
AGGAAGGTTACTATGACCTTGCAGCAGGCGGCTACCGTTACTACTTGAAAGACCATCTGGGCAACAACCGCGTTGTAATAAGCCATAGCGGAGCAGTGGAGCAGACCACCCACTACTACCCATACGGCGGAACATTCGCCAGTACCACAAACGGTTCAAATACCCAGCCGTACAAATACAACGGCAAGGAGCTTGATACCCACAACGGCCTCAACTGGTACGACTACGGCGCCCGCCACTACGACCCCGCAATTGCCCGTTGGACAACCCAGGACCCATTGGCGGAGAAGTATTATGGGTGGAATCCGTATAACTTCTGCGGAGCTAATCCGGTATTAAGAGTAGACTCTGATGGAAAAATTTGGGAAACAGTCTGGGATGTTATCAGTATAGCAGCGGGTGTCAAAAACCTTACAGAGAATATTAGCCAAGGAAACTATGATGCAGCATTAGCGGATGGTGCAGGTATACTGGTAGACGTTGTTGCGGCATTAATTCCGCTTGTTCCAGGAGGAGTAAGTGCAGTCAGAACTGCAGCACGCGCTGTAGATAAGGTTGATGATGTAGTTGATGCTGAAAAAGCATTGAATACAGTTGACAATGCGACAGATGCAACAAAAGTCGTAGATAAAACAGAAGATATTGCATCTGGTACTACTAAAACAGTTGAGAATACTGGTCAATATTCTGTATATACAGGAAAGGATGCAGATGGAAATGTTAAATATGTTGGTATCACAAGTAGAGCTCCTGAAGTTAGATTTAATGAGCATAGGAATTCTGGAACAAATAGGGCTTCATTAAATTATGAGGTTATTAAAGGACAAACAGGACTATCTAGAACTCAGGCAAGGAGACAAGAGCAATTATTGATAAATCAGCACGGCTTAGAGAAAGATGGAGGCAAACTTTTCAATAAGATAAATTCAATATCACCAAATAAATGGGAACAATATAATATTTTACAGAAATAGGAATATGGCAAAAAGAGTTTACACTAAAAAGGGGGATGTCTATGAAATTAAGATTGATAATACCTCAAAGAGATATATGCAGTTTATAGGATTAGATTGGAACCAATTGAATAGTGATACATTCAGAGTATATAAAAAAGTCTACCCTATAGATGCCACGCCTTCACTTGAAGAAATTCTTAGTGATATTCCGGATTTTTATGTTCATAGTTATGCTTCTGGTGGCATAAAGGATGGATTATGGAGTTTGGCATATCGCTGTAAGAATGTTGGAGATACACAAGATATTCCATTTTGTAGTTTTCAAGACATAGAACTTCCAGAAGCAGATATCCACAGAGGTTGGAGACTATGGTATTTTGATGAATTATTGGAAAGGGATTGGCTTCACTCAGGTGATAAAAAGCCTGTAAAGTGGGAAAATGCAAATGTTGGTGGTATTGTTCCGACGAGTTGGCTTTTTAATAAAATAAAGTATGGTAAGTTTACTGATAAAGGTTGGTAAATGATTAGATTTATTGGAGTTTAATACTTTAGGAAGGCGACTAATAAGTGATTTAGTCGCCTTCTTTTCTTTATTTAAGTCAGGAATATAAAGCAAAGAATAAACCACATAGGGGGACCTCATTCGACGGTTGCGAGTTATTGCGAAGCAATGACGTTATGAGGCATCATCAGATGCTCGGCGGAGGCCGTGTGAAACGGAAGGCCATGAGCCGCACCCTGCGTGAGCAGCAGATAAAAGGGAGACTGTGTCATCCCCCGAAGTGATTTGTTTTTTATTTAGATAGTTTTTCAGAAAAGGAGGGGGACTGGGAAATCTCTATCGGGATTAAAACAAAGGCATTAGCAATATAACATACAATTTATTAAATTTGCCAGAGGAGGTGACCTTTAGCAACGGCGACTCCACCAAGTTCTTTTACAGTGCTGAAGGAGAAAAACTGAGGGCAGTACACACAACAGGCGGCACAACTACCCAAGTGGACTACTGCGGCAATATAGTCTATGAAGAAGGCTACCAGAAATACCTTCTCAACCAGGAAGGTTACTATGACCTTGCAGCAGGCGGCTACCGTTACTACTTGAAAGACCACCTGGGCAACAATCGCGTTGTAATAACCCAAAGCGGAGCAGTGGAGCAGACAACTCACTACTACCCGTATGGCGGAACATTCGCCAGCTCTACAACCGGCCAACCGTACAAATACAACGGCAAGGAGCTTGATAACCACAACGGCCTGAACTGGTACGACTACGGTGCCCGCCACTACGACCCGGCAATTGCCAGATGGATGGCAATAGAGCTTGCATTTATGATTACTGTACTGAAAGAGAAGAAGCTGATAATCCCATTTTAATCGATATATTATAATTATTATTTAAACATATAAATTAAAAGATACTCAAAACGGGTTGCAAAGGTAATGTTTTTTATTTAACTGGCAAACCTTTTTTGAGAGAATTTTCCGATCTTTTAACATTATCGCAATGCACTGATAATCACATCTTTATTTTTAAATAAATTGCTAAAAAAATTTGCTTGTTTATTAATATAAATTTCTACCTTTGTAGGTATAAAGACATCCTCAACTATGGGCTACTCTAATCCCCGTTCTCAAGGTATATTATAGAGATATATGATATGAACGAATGACAGAGCCCCAACCATTAATAATGAAAAAGTTTATTCATATAGATTACATATGTGCAAGTTTTTGTCAGATAGCATCATGCTGGGTGCTGTGGCAACGCCAGCAGAAGTCCCTTCCTATAGGGGGCTGCTTGCACTTGTGCAATACAATATGGAAGACTACTACGGTGATCTCACATCCATAGTTAATCCCACTCTAAACAAACTTGGCTATAAGGAATTGGAGCATAGCGTTGTTTATGACAGTATTCGCCCCGAGGATGCAATTATCTCTTACAGCGCTGTTATAAGATTGCCTGATTTTAGCAGTGATGATCCATTTTTCAGTCTTGTTGTAACTTTACTTGGTTATGAAAAGCATTACACCAAATGCTACTTGTCAAAAGCCAAACGAACCACAAGTGTTCAGAAGTTTGTTGAGATTCTAAACATGGTTATTGAAGGAATTCTAGTTAGGCTGGAAAGCCTTGCCGGTAAAGTTGGTGTTTTAAGCGATGGAATCATTGATATATTGTGTATGCATTATCTGACAATGATAATGGAGATTTCATTGCTATGGCATATTAAACTGTTTAAGGAACTCTATCCGGTTCTGATTCCTGTCTTCTCCCGCCAAACAATTAGCAGCAACTGGATTGAAGAATCCCTGCACAGCTATAAAATCATAGACTGCTGCAATTCAGTAAAGAAATTTATTCAGGAGCGCTATGCCTTCTCTTTACAGAAGGTGTCGGAGGATAACCATGATGTAATATCCGGCACCTTAAAAACCTCTGTAGAAGAGGCTTTGGTATTGTATAGAAATTTATCAAAGCTTCTTTTGGAGAGCGATAGTCCGCTAATGCATAGCGAGATTTACACATGTATGGCAATTATTGAAAACTATCTGTATTTTACATATAGTGAACATTCTATACCTGCAGGCAATTGGATAAATATCTTTTCAGATAAACGCATATGCATGTCAATTGCAACTAATTTGGAGAAAAACCATTACTCACCTCGTATCCTTTCACAGAGAACTGCCAGAGGGGCTTATGAAAACATTCATTCTTTCCTCAAAAATGAGTGTTTCAATTTCTTAAATGACTGTAATAATATTTGCAGTATACCTCGGTTATTAAGAGAATATCTTATTAGCCGCCAAGTAATGTATGCTAGTATTTATGACAAAATCCTGGATCCTGTCTACAAAGAAAAGGACGGCACCATTACAGAAAACCTATACTTGAAATATTCCGTAGAAAGGTGCAACAATATCCTTTCAGAAATGGATAACTTGAACAAAGGCAATAGTAGTGAATATATTTTGGAGGAGAGTGAACTTAAAAAGCTGAAAACTTATTTTTCTGAATTTTGCAAGTTAGGGTATGCAAAAACCTTATCTTATGATGATAAAGTAAAAGTAAACAAAAACAAACTATATTGTTTATATGGCTTTTTCTGCGATGTCATAGGCATTACAGACAACGGAACAACGGACTGCTATAATCTTCTAAAGGAAACTATTAGAGATTTTAACAGAAAAACGGAAAGTAACTTCAAAAAGGGAAGAGCTGCATTTATTAATGCTTACAAAGAACACAAAGAGGCCAATATCATTCCATACCTCTAGGCTCTCTTGAGACAACTCCCACCACCATCCTATCCTTCCCAAACAGATCCTGCAGCACCTGGCAGTTGGCATAGCCCATCTGCTGCATCATTTGGGCAGTTTCTGCGCCAAAGCGCTCATTTATCTCAAACATCAGGGCACCGCCTGGGGCAAGTATCCTTCCCGACAGTTGTGCGATTGCACGGTAGAATTTCAACGGATCATTGTCGGGAACAAAGAGGGCCAGATGGGGTTCGTGGTTAAGGACATTCTCCCTCATCTGGGATTTTTCACACTCGCATACATACGGAGGGTTGCTGATGATGAGGTTGAACTCCCCCTCTCCGCACGCCTGTGCTATTTTCTGCTGTGCATCCTCACCCAGGATATCGCATTCAAGGAATTTCACTTTTGCAGGGGTACCGTCTGCACAGTGGATCGGCTGCCCTTTGGCTGTTTCAAGTGCCTGTTGCGAGATATCACAAGCATAAACTTCAGCCTGCGCAACTGCCGCCGCCATGCTCCACGCTATACAGCCGCTGCCGGTGCAGATATCGAGGATTCTTAAAGGGGTTGCTGACTGGCGCTGCAGTTCTCCAGCCACTGATTGCTGCGCACTCTCCGTAAATCCGATTGCCTTGCACACAAGTTCCTCAGTCTCCGGACGTGGAATAAGCACTCCGGGTGCCACATTGAACTTGTGGCCGCAGAACCACTCAAAGCCCATCACATACTGCAACGATTCTCCCGTTGCCAGACGCTCTACGCATGAAAGGAGATACTTCTCTGTGCCGGGATGCTGCTGGGAGGGCTGCATCTCTGCAGGATTCTCCTCCTGGGCACTCTGCTCCTCTCCGCACACATCCTTGCGAGATCGCTCCTCCAGCTGGAAAGTATCCAACTCCGTTGCCGGCTCAACCATATGCTCATACCCCTTATACCCTGCCAGCATTTCCTTAAGCATGCGCACGGCCATCGCCTTGCACTCTTGCGGCGGATAAAGGGGAGCAAGCTGCTCCATCACATGATCTATGAAATTGCGTAAAGTCATCAGCAAATGTTCTCAATAAGGGTATTCACAAACTCCTCCATTGAGATGCCGGCAGCACGTACCTGGGCAGGTACAAGGCTCATTGGGGTCATACCCGGAACGGTATTGGTCTCAAGGAAGAAGATCTCCCCGTCGCGGACAATGTAGTCCATACGCACAAGACCGCTGCACCCCATATATTTGTAGATTTTCTCTGTAGTTTCCTGAATTTGGGCAGTAAGTTCTGCAGAAATCTGAGCCGGACAAATCTCCTGGCTCTCGCCAAGGTATTTTGCCTCATAATCAAAGAATTCCCTGGTGGTTACAATTTCTGTTACAGGGAGTTTTACAAGCTCATTACCATTTGCGTAGATACCGTTGGTAAGCTCGCGTCCCACAATGCTCTCCTCTATGATTACAGAATCGTACTCCTTGAACACAAGCTCAATAGCCGGAGCAAGATCCTCAACTTTCTTCACTTTTGTAATGCCAAAGCTGCTGCCGCCGTTGGTAGGTTTCACAAAAACCGGCAAACCCAGTTCTCCAACAATCTCCTCTGCAGAATATGCTGCACCTCTGCGGATGAACACATCCTTGGCCATCTTCACCCCTGCATGCTCAATGAAGCGCTTGCATGAGTGTTTGTCGAATGTGATTGCAGATACATACGCGCTGCAGGTGTTGTACGGCACACCCATCATCTCAAAGTATCCCTGCAGCAGGCCGTTCTCTCCCGGCGTGCCATGGATCATGATGAACGCCATATCAAACTTCACCTTTACACCCTCATGCACAAAGGAGAAATCACTCTTGTCTACCTGCACAGGTGCGCACGCTCCTTCCGCCACAGTTTCTGCAGGTTTCCCTGCACACAGCGCATCAAGGCATCTCTGTGGCAACTCCTCCTGCACAGCATCACCTGAAGGGTTCATCACCAGCCAGTCCACCCCCTTAAGGAGCACCTCATACACATCATATTTCTCCCTGCAGATATTCCGGGAAACATTCCTTCCGCTCTGAATTGAAATTCCCGCCTCTTCAGAGTTTCCTCCGTATATCAACGCAATATTTTTCTTCATGTCACTTGCAAATTTTTATCTGAACACCCTTTCTCTTCCCGACAATTCCTTGTCGGGAGGAGAATCTCTCCCTAGAACCCGAAATAGTTCTCCTCGGCAGCCTGCTGCTGTGCCGCCATGTCCTCGTCGCTGCCGTCGCAGTTAAGGTTGAGGCTGAAGCCTTGCGGCGCTACAAACTGGTCATATACAGTTACACCAAGCGTACCATCCTCAATAACCTTCTTCATAAAGATACCCCAGATTGGAAGGGCCATGTTTGAACCGCCACCCAATGCAAGGCTGTTGAAATGCACCTGCCTGTCCTCTGCTCCTACCCAAACACCGGCAGTAAGTTTAGGGGTGTAGCCAATGAACCAGCCGTCAGACTGGTCGTTGGTGGTACCGGTCTTGCCGGCCACTTCTCCCTCACGCATATATTTGCTTCTGATTCTGGCGGCTGTACCTTCGTTAACCACACCTTTCATAAGGTTTACCATCAGGTATGCTGTCTGCTCACTTATTGCCTCCCTGCGGCGAGGTGTGAAGGTTGCAAGCACGTTGCCCATCTTGTCCTCAATTCTGGTTACATAAACCGGTTCAGCATATACTCCCCTGCCAGGGAATGTATTGAAAGCAGACACCATCTGGTATACAGGCACGTCTGCAGATCCAACGCACAATGACTCTACCGGATCAAGCCAGCATTTCACACCCATCGTATGGGCCATGTCAACCAGCGCCTTTGGGCCAAACTGCTTCATAAGGAATGCCGAGATATTGTTTGAGCTCTTTGTCAAGCCCCATTTCAAGGTTACGGTCTTTCCAATCCACTCATCCTTGTCTGTACTTTTTGGAGTCCAGATATCCTCACCTATCACAAATGACTGCGGCACATTCACCACTTTGTCACAAGGGGTGTAGCCACCCTGCATTGCCAATGTATACAGGAATGGCTTGAAGGTTGAACCCACCTGGCGTTTACCCTGTCTTACCTGGTCGTACTTGAAGTATCTGTAGTTGCCGCTGCCAACATATGCCCTCACATAGCCGCTGCCAGGCTCCATTGCCATGAATCCGGCTCTCAAGAATGACTTGTAGTACCTGATTGAATCATTAGGGGTCATCACTGTATCTACGTACCCCTTGTCGTTCCATGCAAATACCCTCATTGGCACAGGTGTCTCAAAGCTCTTGAGTATCTCTTCATCTGTAGCGTTGTCCTTCTTCATTGAACGGTAGCGGTCGCTCCATCTGCGGGCCTGCCTCATTATAGACTCAATCACATTCTTTGGAACATCATTGGCAAAAGGCCTGTTGTTCTTCCAGCGGAGCTCGCGGTTGAACTGTTTCTGCAGATCCTTGCCCAGATGCTCTGCCACTGCCTCCTCTGCATACTGCTGCATCTTGGCATTGATTGGGGTATATATCTTAAGGCCGTCCTTATCCAGGTTGTACTTGGTTCCGTCAGGCTTGAGGTTCTTGTTCAGCCAGCCGTAGAACGGATCATCCATCCACGCAATTGAATCTGCCCTGTAGTCCTCCACATTATTATAGTTCTTCCTCTGCGGCTCCTTTGCATTCATCACACGCTTGATCATATCTCGGAAATGAGGTGCCAGGCCGGAGTTGTGGTCCTGTCGGGAGTAAGAAAGGGTAATTGGGAGTGCCCTCAAGGAATCCCTCTCCTCCTTGGTTATGTATCCGTACTTGCACATCTGCCCAATGACATGATTGCGGCGCACAAGGGATTTCTCCGGATTGCGTACAGGGTTATAGCGGGTTGGCATGTTCACCATACCCACAAGAAGTGCACTCTCCTCAACATTGAGCTCTATAGGGAGCTTGCCAAAGAAGGTCTGCGACGCCGCCTTTATACCATATGCGTTGCTGCCAAAGAACACTGTATTCATATACATGCTCAATATCTCCTGCTTGGTGTAGTTCCTCTCAAGCTTAACAGCGGTGATCCACTCCTTGAACTTGTTGGTTCCAAGTACAAAATATTTGGCTCCCGGTATTTTTGATTTCACTGTATCCCTTGGGAAAAGCGATTTTGCAAGCTGCTGGGTAAGGGTGCTTCCTCCGCCGCCGGAGGTTCTGTTGCCCATAAGGAAAGACTTCACCACCACGCGGGCCAAGCTCCTGGCATCAATTCCGCTATGGCTGTAGAAGCGCACATCCTCCGTTGCCACAATCGCATCCTTGAGGGGCTGCGAAAGTTCATCAAAAGTTACATATGAACGGTTCTCTATATGGAAGGTATTTATCACCGTACCGTCTTCAGAAATGATCTGTGTTGCAAGGTTGCTCTTTGGATCCTCCAGCTCCTCAAATGAGGGAATATCGGCAAAAATGCCTACACAAAGCAGCGCAAAAAGCACCATCAGCACAGGTGAGAATGCCAAGATCCACAGCCATTTGACAAATCTTTTTTTATTTTTTATTTCCATAACTTTTCTCCCGACAGTTTGTTGTAAAACATCCAATTTTGGCAAAATTACTAATAAAAATTTGGTTTTTAACCTACTTTATGTCTTACTTTGCAAATTCATGGAAATAAGTATGTAATGGGAGAGAATCTAGTAATTGTGGAGTCGCCTGCAAAGGCAAAGAAAATAGAAAAGTTCCTTGGAAAAGGGTTTACTGTAAAGTCCAGCTTCGGACATATCAGAGATCTTGAGAAGAAAAATCTTGGCATTAATATAACTGGCGGCTTTGAGCCCAACTATGAGGTTTCATCAGACAAGAAGGCTGTAGTTGAGGAGCTGAAAAAGCTTGCAAAGAATGCACAGATGGTGTGGCTTGCATCCGACCCCGACCGCGAGGGAGAGGCAATTGCATGGCACCTGTTCCACACTCTCAATCTTAAGGAGGAAAACACCAAGCGTATTGTTTTCCAAGAGATTACCAAAGATGCTATCCTTAACGCCGTAGAAAATCCACGTTCTATAGACAATAACCTTGTAATGGCCCAGCAGGCACGCCGCGTGCTTGACAGGCTTGTAGGCTTTGAGCTCTCCCCTATCCTGTGGAAAAAGGTTGCCCCAAAGCTTTCAGCCGGCCGTGTGCAGTCTGTAGCTGTAAGGCTGATTGTTGAGCGCGAGAGGGAGATCATGGCTTTTGACTCTACCCCTTATTTCAGAGTTAACGGAGTTTTCCACCCTGCAAGCGCAAAGAAGAGCGTAAAGGTTAACGGAACCCTAAATGCCAGATTCAGCAATGCACAGCAGGCACTTGCCTTCATTGAGAAATGCAACGGCGCCGCTTTTGCCATTGAAGGCATTGAGAAAAAGAGCATCTCCAGAACACCGGCTCCCCCATTCACAACTTCAGCGCTCCAGCAGGAGGCAGCCCGCAAGCTGGGCTTCTCTGTTTCACAGACAATGAGGATTGCGCAGAAGCTGTATGAGGACGGACTTATTACATATATGCGTACCGACTCCACCAACCTCTCAAGCCTTGCAATCAACACTATCAAGCAGGTGGTTACAGAGAACTTTGGTGCAGAGTATTCAAAGGTAAGGGCATACAAGACCAAGGCCAAAGGGGCACAGGAGGCCCACGAGGCAATCAGGCCTACCTTCCCTGCAAACATGACCATTGAGGGTACAGCGCAGGAGAAAAAGCTTTACGAGCTTATCTGGAAAAGGGCTGTTGCCAGCCAGATGGCAGACGCAGAGCTTGAGAAGACCGAGATTACTATTGGAAGCGGCAGCATTGCAGAGAAGTTCATCTCACAGGGTGAGCAGGTTGTATTTGACGGCTTCCTCAAACTATATATAGAAGGGAAGGATGACGAGGATCTTGAGAACGAGACACAGGTTCTCCCTGTCCTTGCAGACAACGAGTCTATGGAGCAGCTTGAGATTACAGCAACCGAGCGCTTCACCCAGAAACCTCCACGCTACTCGGAGGCAAGCCTTGTAAAGAAACTTGAAGAGCTGGGCATCGGACGCCCTTCTACATACGCACCTACAATCTCAACCATCACCCAGAAGAGGGGCTATATCCTTATTGACAGCCGCGAGGGTGTTGAGAGGGAGTACACACAGATTCTCCTTAAAGGGGGCAAGATTACCACACAGGCCAAGAAGGAGATTACCGGTGCAGAGAAAAAGAAGCTGTTCCCGCAGGATATTGGAATACTTGTAACAGATTTCTTGGGCAAGAACTTTGAGAATATTCTCGACTACGGCTTTACAGCAAAAGTTGAGGAGGATTTTGACCAGATTGCAGCCGGCAAGCTTGTATGGAACAAGGTGATTGAGTCATTCTACACCCCGTTCCACGCACAGGTAGACCAGACACTTCAGGAGAGCACCCACACCAACGCAGAGAGGGTATTGGGTACAGATCCTGAAACCGGCAAGCCTATGACTGTACGCCTTGGCAAGTTCGGGCCTCTTGTACAGAAAGGTACAAATGATGATCCCGACAAACAGTTTGCCTCACTCCAGAAAGGACAGCTGATTGAGTCAATCACCCTTGAGGAGGCATTGAAGCTGTTTGAGCTTCCACGCACTATAGGCGAAAAGGACGGCAAGGTGATTGTTGCCGCAATCGGACGCTTTGGCCCATATATCAGACATGACGGCAAGTTCATCTCCCTAGGCAAGGACCACGATCCCCGCACTGTTTCTCTTGAGACAGCCATTGCACTTATTGAGGAGCACGCAAAAAAAGAGGCGGAGAAGTTCATCGCCCACTTTGAGGCAGAGGACATCCAGGTTCTTAACGGACGCTTTGGAGCATACATAAAGCACGCCGGCGAGAACTACAAGATTCCTAAAGGAACTGATGCCAAGACCTTGGATGCTGCAGCATGCTTGGAAATTATAAGCAGTTCCAAACCGTCGGGAAGCAAGTCAAAAAAGGCAAAGAAATAGGGATTTACAGCATTTTTTATAGCAGGAGGCAGCTGATTTCAGTCTGCCTCCTTTCTATTTTGTAAAAATTTTTTATAATTTTGTAAGGATAACTAACAAATCGTTACAAAAATGCTTAAACACCAGATAGACGAGATTGACCAGAAGATACTTTCTTTCCTGGTAAAGAATGCAAGAATGCCTTTCTTGGAGATTGCAAGAGAGTGCGGAGTTTCCGGCGCAGCCATCCACCAGCGCGTAAAAAAGATGGAAGCCCTGGGAATCATTACGGGGTCAAGGCTTTTGGTAAAGCCGCAGACGCTGGGCCTTAATGTATGTGCCTTTGTGGAGGTGAGCCTATCTGAAGCAAACAAATACCCGGAGGTTATCGATTGCCTTAAACAGATTTCAGAGGTTGTTGAGTGCCACTTTGTTACCGGCAAGCACTCTTTGCTTTTAAAGATCTACTGCACCAACCACGACCACTTGATGGAGATTCTCATCAATACAATACAGAATATCCCTGGCGTATTGCAGACAGAGACAATGGTATCATTGGACCAGGCAATTGAGAGACAGGTATGGGTAAAGAGCTACCCCAACAAGAAAGTGGGAGTGAAGAAGAAATAGCCTATCCCTCCTGCTCTGCAAGAGACATAAATATTCTGGCCATCGTCAAGTCTTCGGGAGTTGTAAGCTTTATGTTGAAGCGGCTCCCTTCAGAGGTGGCAACCTTATATCCGCTGCTCTCCACAACAGATGCATCATCTGTAAATGCTGGAGAGTACGGTTTTTTATAGCACTCCTTCAGTATTGTTGAATCAAATACCTGTGGAGTCTGCACAAACATATACTCGTCCCTGTTTACAGTATGCGAACCGTCCGGCATGCCGTCTGCACCATAGGTGTATTTCCTCATAGATTCAATTGACGGCATTACGGGGATTACTCCCGCCACCTTATTTTTTGCAAAGTCAAATTCCAGCAGACTCTCCAGCATCTTGCGCGGCACAAACGGCCTCACTCCGTCATGGACTGCCACTGTTGCACCGTCGGGAACATACTCCAGGGCATTCTTCACTGAATGGAACCTGGTGATGCCTCCGGAGACAATGATGTGCTTGAACCACAGGTTGTGCTCAAAGCAATAGTTCCTCCAGTATTCCTTGTAATCTTCCGGAAGGGTTATGATGAGGCTGGCCTGCGGATACCACTGCCTGAACATCTCAATTGTACGCAGCAGTACCGGTTTTCCCTCAAGTTCAAGGAACTGCTTGGCAGTTGTCCCGCCCATTCTGCGGCCTACTCCTCCCGCTGTTATAATTACATAAATGCTGCTGGTGCCCATTGTTGCTTGTGTTTGGTATTATGTAATGAATTTGCGTACAAATATACATAAATTATAGTGTATTTTTTTGTAATTTTACCCCTCTATAATGAGTGTTGGAAACACTTTAAAAAACTTATTTATGGCATTTTCATTTTTGACACAGGAACTGGCTATTGACTTGGGTACAGCCAACACCGTAATCCTTATGAATGACAAGATTGTGGTGGATGAACCATCCATTGTTGCAATTGACCAGAATACAAATAAACCGGTAGCATTCGGCCACAAGGCAAGGATGATGCACGGAAGGACACATCCCAACATCAAGACTATCCGCCCGCTCAAGGACGGTGTGATTGCAGACTTCAACGCTGCAGAGATGATGATCAGGGGATTTGTGAAGATGATCAACAACAAGCGTTCCCTTTTCAGCCCAAGCCTTAAGATGGTTGTATGTATTCCGTCGGGAAGCACAGAGGTTGAGATAAGGGCGGTGCGCGACTCTTCAGAGCATGCAGGCGGCAGGGATGTGTATATCATCTACGAACCTATGGCTGCAGCTCTTGGCATAGGCCTTGACGTTGAGGCCCCTACCGGCCATATGGTTGTGGATATTGGAGGCGGCACAACAGAGATTGCAGTGATTTCACTTGGAGGCATTGTGTGCAAGGAGAGCATCAGGGTTGCCGGTGATGTGTTCACTTCAGAGATCCAGCAGTACATGCGCCAGCAGCACAACATCAAGATTGGCGAGATTACAGCAGAACTGATCAAGATCAATGCAGGTTCCGCACTTACAGATCTTGAGGACGGACCGGAGCCATACCTGGTAAAAGGCCCTAACCTTATGACAGCACATCCTGTTGAGGTGTCTGTAACGCCACAGGAGATTGCCCACTGCCTTGACAAGTCTCTTGCCAAGATTGAGGCAGCAGTGCTTTCGGTACTTGAGCAGACTCCACCGGAGCTTTATTCAGATATCGTTGACAGGGGCATCTTCCTTTCTGGCGGCGGAGCCCTCATCAAAGGCCTTGACAAGAGGCTGCAGGACAAGATCAACATTCCGTTCCATATTGCAGAGGATCCGCTTCGTGCGGTTGCAAGAGGAACCAGCATAGCGCTGAAAAAAGCTGACAAGCTTACATTCCTAATGAGATAAGATAAATGAGAATACCTCCTTCATTGCTTCTGGGATTGGGGAGGTTTCTCCTTTTTATCCTATTGGAGGCCGCCTGCATATACATGGTGAGCCACAATGGGATAGCGCAGAGATACAGGCTTGTAGGAAAGCTGCGTGAGGTTCAGGGATTTTTTTGGGAGAAGTATGCAGCCATTACTGAATACTCGTCTCTGAAGCAGATCAACGGGCAGCTCGCCCAAGAGAATGCACTCCTTATGCACCAGCTCTACAGCAAGGAGAACGACACTACGCAATCCCCTGCACAAAAGCAGCCATTTTCATTCATCAGTGCCAAAGTTGTACGCAATACCACCGGTTCTGCGCACAACTACCTCATTATTGACAAGGGTTCAAAAGACGGTATTGAGGAGGATATGGGTGTGATTACCCCTATGGGAACTGTCGGGATTACAAGAGCGGTGAGCGAACACTATTCGTATGTGCTCTCATTCCTCAACACAAGCCAGCAGGTAAGCGCCAAAATAGGAAAGAGTGAGACATTCGGCCCCTTGAGCTGGAATCCCAACCGTCCCTCAATGGCCATTCTGGAAGAGATTCCACAGCATCTTGAGATTAACCGCAATGATACAATATACACCAGCGGATACTCTTCATTCTACCCCCCTGATATCCCGATTGGGGTGGTGGAAGACTCACGTCTGGTAAACGGAGTGCACCTGAACCTGGATGTAAGGCTGCTGCAGGATTTCAGGAGCCTAAACCATGTTATGGTAGTAAGAAACAACAACAAAGAAGAGCTTGAGAAACTGATTAACGGGGCAAAGGCAAAATGAACAATATCATAAAATATATAACCCTTGGGGCAATAATGGTCTTTTGCCAGATTCTGGTAAGCGAGTACGTGAACATCTGGGCCGTGCTCTACATTGCCGTATTCCCCCAGTTCATTATACTGCTGCCGCCCACAATTAACAAGTCTGCATATATGCTCATCGCCTTTGCTCTGGGATTGAGCATAGACCTTCTGGCAGATGGGGTTATGGGGCTCAACGCCGCTGCCCTAACAGCCATGGCATACTTCAGAGGCCCTATAATCAAGCTTGTGATTCCAAAGGCCAGCTTTGAGAGCTACGAGAACAACCCAATCATCCCCCGTACCGTTGAGCCGCACAAGCTTGCCCTGTTGAGCGGGCTCATGCTTGCTGTGTTTTTTACAGTTTATGTACTGCTAGACTCCGCAGCTTCATTCTCCTTCTGGTATACAGTTCTGAAGATTGTCCTTTGCGTTACAGTAAACAGCATAATAACATTCGTCTGCAACATAGTGCTGATGGATAAAATCTTCAGATAGCATGGAGAAGAAGGATGTACTCATACTGGGCGTACTGGCAGTGGGCCTGATACTCATAATACAGCTTTTCAACCTGCAGATCCTAAAGGACGAGTATAAGGTTACCGCAGAAAACAACGCATACAAATATGTCACCCGCTATCCTGTAAGGGGGCTTATTCTCGACAGAAACAGCAATATTCTGGTAGGAAACAAGAACACCTACGACATCATGGTCACCCCCATTGAAGTAAAGGAGTTCGATACCCTGGATTTCTGCTCAATATTCGGACTCGACACCCTGGAGGTAAGGGCAAGGTTCAAGGAGTACCGCAAATTCCGCAGAAGGATAGGCTACCAGTCACTCACATTCCTCAAGCAGGTATCCAATGTACAATACAGCATATTTATAGAGAAGGCATACAAGTTCCCTGGGTTCAGCGCCGTCTCAAGAACCTCACGCAACTACCCTTTTGCTGCCGGAGCCAACCTTTTTGGCTACGTGACAGAGGTGGACCAGAAATTCCTCAACAACAACCCCGACTACCGTAGCGGAGACTACGTAGGGGCCAGCGGCCTTGAGAAATCATACGAGCAGCTGCTTAAAGGGGAGAAAGGATACAGCATCCTCTTGAGGGATGTACACAACAGGATACAGTCGAGCTTTGAGAACGGAGCCTACGACAAGGCTGCCGTTCCGGGACAGGACATTGTCTCCACTATAGACGGACATCTCCAGCAATACGGGGAGCAGCTGATGCAGCGCAAGGTTGGAAGCCTTGTTGCAATAGAACCCTCTACAGGAGAGATTCTCGCACTCATATCAAGTCCGGGAATAAACATAGAGCAGCTTGCATCCATAAGCAAGCATTACAAGGAGATAGCCGCCGACCCATACAAGCCCATGTTCAACAGGGCTGTGATGTCTGCATATCCTCCCGGCTCTGTATTCAAGCTGGTAAACGGCCTTATCGGACTGCAGGAAGGGGTGATCACTCCAGACACCAGATACAACTGCAGCATGGGATACCATTATGGCAACCGCAAGCTGGGCTGCCATGCCCACCCGTCCCCTACAGACCTCACACACTCTATAATGATGTCGTGCAACGCATATTACTGCTACACCTTCAAGGCCATTCTGGAAAACAGCAAATATGATAACATAGGCCAGGCCTTCAACAGATGGAGGGAGATGGTGATGAGCTTTGGGTTCGGACGGAAACTTGGAAGCGACTTCCCGGCGGAGCTTGGAGGAACATTGCCTACAACATCAATATATGACAAGATACACGGCAAGAACAGATGGAAGGCCAACTCTGTAATCTCCCTTTCCATTGGACAGGGCGAGATAGGGGCCACTCCGCTGCATCTGGCCAACCTGGCCGCAACTCTTGCCAACAGAGGATACTACTACATTCCGCACCTTGTAAAGGATTCTCCAGGGCATACAATAGATGGGCGCTTTAAGGAGCGCAACTACACCATGGTAGACACTGCCCATTTCCATAAAGTGATTGAAGGGATGTACCAGGCAGTGAACGCAGCTCCAGGAGCTGGAGGAACAGCAAGGCTGGCCCACGCCCCTGGGCTTGAGATATGTGGAAAGACCGGCACAGCACAGAACCCGCACGGCAAGGACAATGCTGTTTTCATCTGCTTTGCCCCAAGGGAAAACCCAAAGATTGCAATTGCAGCATATATAGAGAATGCAGGATTTGGAGGTACATGGGCAGCCCCTATCGCATCTTTGATGGTGGAAAAATACCTTACCGGAGAGGTGCAGAGGAAAGATCTTGAAAAAAGGATGATGGATGCAAACCTCATGCAGTTTGTACCTGTGAAAAAGAAAAGATAAAGATGGGAGACTATAAGTTTGGCAAAATAGACATTCCGCTGGTGCTTTGTTATCTGCTCCTTGTATTTATAGGGTGGATAAACATCTTTGCCTCGGTATATTCAGAGGAGCACAGCTCTATCTTTGACATGAGCCAAAGATACGGCATGCAGTTCATCTGGATAATTACCGCGCTTGTGCTGGCTGTATCCATACTCTTCCTCCTCAATCCCAAAATCTACAGTGTACTCTCTCCGCCAATATACCTGTTTGTATGCTTCCTGCTGGTTGCTGTAATATTCCTGGGCAAGGAGGTCAACGGCTCCAATTCCTGGTTCAGGCTGGGTCCTGTAAGCTTTCAGCCGGCAGAGGTCTCCAAGATAAGTACATCGCTGTTCCTGGCCTACCTGATGAGCAAGTACAATTTCAAGCTGGGCAAGATGAGGGATGCCTTATCTGTAGCCCTGGCCATACTTGTACCTATGGCAATAATTGTAATGGAAAAAGAGACAGGATCTGCCCTTGTATATTGCGGGTTCGTATTCCTCCTTTATAGAGAGGGGTTGAGCGGATGGTTCCTCATTTTCGGACTGATGTCCATATTGCTGTTTGTAGTTACGCTTGCAGTCTCTCCGCTTGCTGCATTCATCATAGTGTTTGCTGCTGGAATGATAATAAACGGAATATATGCCAGAAAGCTGTGGACCCATCTGGCCATTGCAGTTCCAGTATGTACGGCTATGGCATTGCTGCCTTATCTGGCCAACCGTTTCCTTCCGGATTTCAACGTTATAAAAGTGGAGTACATAGCCCTTGCAATAATGGGTAGCACAACACTGCTTACCCTAACGAAATTCAGGGGAAGGAGGACAAGGCATCTGAAATACCTGGTTATGGGACTGGCATG
This sequence comes from uncultured Bacteroidales bacterium, assembly GCA_937901105.1. Lineage (GTDB taxonomy): Bacteria > Bacteroidota > Bacteroidia > Bacteroidales > UBA932 > Egerieousia. The sequence goes on from CALCHD010000247.1 coordinate 17,721, forward strand.
TTCTGTTATCCTTGTATTCTCCGTTGAATTCATCTTCAACAGCATCCTTCAGCCTCACCAGAGATCAAGGATTGAGAACCTGCTTGGAATCAAGGAGGACCTTATGGGGGCCGGATACAATGTGCACCAGTCAAAGATTGCCATAGGCTCCGGAGGATTCACAGGCAAGGGGTTCCTGAACGGTACACAGACAAAATTCGACTTTGTCCCGGAGCAAAGTACAGACTTCATCTTCTGTACTGTTGGAGAGGAGTGGGGATTTTTAGGTTCTGTGGCCGTGGTGGCAATATATATGTTCCTCATCACCCGCCTCATTATATTGAGTGAACGCCAGAAAGACCGCTTCACCCGCATCTACGGATACTGCGTGGCATGCTGCTTTTTCATGCACTTCTTCATAAACATAGGAATGACAATGGGACTGGTGCCGGTAATCGGCATCCCGCTTCCGCTGTTGAGCTACGGCGGGTCATCATTGTGGAGCTTTACAGTCCTCCTCTTCATATTCATAAGGCTGGATATGGAAAGGTGGAGACATTAAAAAAGGCAGAAGCCCTTGGGGCAACTGCCTTAAGCTATAAAGCATTACACTTTTATCTTACCTTTCCCAAAATCAGACAGGAGTTGTGGCCGCCAAAACCAAAGGTATTGTTCATTGCCACATTAACCTCTCTGTGCTGCGCTTTGTTCAATGTGAGGTTCAGTTTATAATCTATCTCCGGATCCTCCTCCTTGAAGTTGATTGTAGGAGGGATGATGCTGTTGCAGATAGCATCAATGCAGGCCATTGTCTCAATTGCGCCCGCTCCGCCCAATAGATGTCCAGTCATGGATTTTGTAGAGCTGATGTTAAGCTTGTATGCGTGCTCGCCGAACACTTCCTTAACAGCCTTAAGCTCTGCTCTGTCTCCCAGAGGAGTAGATGTTCCATGAACGTTTATATAGTCCACATCCTCCGGTTTAAGGCCAGCCTCGGCAAGAGCAAGCATCATTGCCTCCTTGGCCCCCTCTCCCTCCGGATGAGGAGCTGTAATATGGTGGGCATCAGCCGACATGCCTGTTCCCAAAACTTCTGCATAGATCTTTGCACCACGTGCAACTGCATGCTCATACTCCTCAAAAATAAGGATGCCGCAACCCTCTCCAATAACAAAGCCGTCTCTGGTATTGTCGAAAGGTCTGCTGGCGGTAGCAAATTCCTCATTGTTTGTAGAAAGAGCCTGTGCAGAGTTGAATCCGCCGACACTTGCAATTGTCACGCCGGCCTCTGAACCGCCTGTAACAATCATGTCAGCCTTGTTCAATCTGATCATATCAAAGGCATTGGACATTGCATGTGCAGATGAAGCGCACGCTGAAACTGTGGAATAGTTAGGCCCCATAAAGCCATACTTGATGGAAATAAGGCCTGCAACGATGTCAGGAATCATCTTGGGAATAAGAAAAGGGTTAAAGCGAGGCACTTTACCGCCCTCGCTGTAACCCATAACTTCATCAGTAAGTGTTTCTATTCCACCTATTCCTGAACCGACTATTACTCCGACTCTCTTAAGATTGACTGCGTTAAGATCAATTTTGCTGTCTGCTACAGCCTGATCGGCTGCAACCTGTGCAAACTGCGCAAAGCGGTCCATTTTGCGGGCCTCTTTACGGTCAATTCCATAATCTGCCGGATTGAAATTTTTTACCTCACAAGCGAATCTGGTCTTAAAAAGTGATGCATCAAACCTGGTGATGGGGCCTGCGCCGCTAACTCCATTGTTCAGATTATTGAAATACTCCTCAACACTGTTACCTAGCGGATTGACAGTACCCAATCCGGTAATGACAACTCTTCTCAACTCCATGAATTCTCTTTAGATAAATTATTTCTGGTTAGCCTCAATATATGAGATTGCATCGCCTACAGTTGCAATTTTCTCTGCAGCTGCATCTGGAATCTCAATACCGAATGCGTTCTCAAACTCCATGATAAGCTCTACAGTGTCAAGTGAATCAGCTCCCAAATCTTTAGTAAAGCTAGCCTCTGGTGTAACCTCAGCTGCATCAACGCCCAATTTATCAACGATGATTTCCTTAACTTTAGAAGTAATATCTGCCATGATTTTAAATAATTAGTTAATAAAATAAGTTTATAATTTTAGTTATTTTAACCTACTACAAAGTACAAAGGTAATAAAAAAATTAAATTTTGGTTATTTTTGTGGCAACAAACAGGTAATACAATGAACAATATTGCAATATTCGCTTCTGGGAACGGCTCCAATGCAGAAAACATAATCCATCATTTTAACGGAGGCAATGTTGCTGAAGTAAAGCTCGTTGTATGCAACAAAGAAACTGCGGCGGTTGTTCAGAAGGCCAGGGACCTTGATGTTCCTGCAGTGGTCCTCACCCGCGAGGAGCTTACAGCTGCACACCCGGAAGGGCTGTTTGGCATATTGGAAAGATACGGCATAGAGACAATCATTCTTGCAGGATATCTGCTGAAGATGCCGGAGTCCGTAACAGAAAGATATTCCGGGAAGATCATCAACATCCACCCTGCCCTGCTGCCCAAGTTTGGCGGAAAGGGGATGTACGGAATGAATGTGCACAAGGCAGTGATTGAAGCGGGAGAAAAAGAGTCGGGCATCACAATCCATCTTGCCGATGCCGTATACGACAGTGGCAAGATCCTCTTCCAGGCCACCTGCCAGGTACTCCCGACAGATACTCCCGAGTCTCTTGCCACCAAAGTCCATGCCCTTGAGAAAGAGCATTTCCCTGCCGTTATTGAAAACTTTATCTTAGGTTAGGCTGCAATCTTCTTGGCCTTCTTTTTGGCCTTGAACTCCTCAAATCCCTCGCCATATACACCCATCACTGTAGAAACTGTAAGGAATGCCTTGTTGTCCATCTCCTTAACAGCCGATATAACCTCATACATCTTGTCCTTGCGGGTTACAACCATTATGATCATGCTCTGGGATTTCTTGTACCAGCCAAGGGAGTTGATTGCAGTCACGCCCTTGTCCATCTCAAAACAGAGCCTGTCTGCTATCTCCTCATACTTGCTGCTTATGACAAGCATCTGCACAGACTGCTTGCTTCCGGTAAGCAACTGGTCTACCGTGTATGAGAATGCCACTGTAACCACATATCCGTAGACGATGTCCTGAAGTGACTTGTCGGGAAGAAGGAGAACTGAAGAGATTATAAGGAAATCTGAAACCATAAACACCCTGCCTGGAGAAACTTCCCTGTACTTGTTTATTACAAGGGCAATGATGTCTATACCTCCTGTGCTTCCTCCTTGTGTGAACACCAGTGCTATACCACTCGCACTCATGGCTCCACCAACTATTGAGTTGATGAGATTGTCATCTATATTGGAAACCCAAGGGATGAGAGGGAAGAACTCAAAATAGAGAGTACTAACCAGAATACAGTAAATTGTCTTGAATCCGAATCCCTTGCCCATTATTATTGTGCCGGCAATAAGAAGTGCAGCATTCAGGATAAGATATGTGTAGGAGATATGCCATCCGAAGGCAAAATTGAGGATTGTAGACAAACCTGTTACACCTCCGGCTGTGATTCCGTTTGGAATAAGGAAGGCAGTCCAGGAAAAGACATACAGTGCAAGGGCCACCGCCATTACACTGTACTCTTTTATTGTCTTGAACATTTTATGGTTCATATGTTACTTTTTGAAGGTTTCAACTGCGTTGTTGAGGAATTTTACAAACTCATCCTTGTCAAGGTCATAGCCTCTAGGCTCCACAATCTGGTTGCCCTGCGCATCTGTAATTATATAGTATGGCATTGCATTTACCTTATATTTCTCCATAATGAAGTTTGTGTTGATCTTGCCAAGGCTCTTTAGAACCTTGCCGTTTGGAAGGGTTACCCAGTCAGACTCTGCCACCTCTGTTTTTACATCACCATAAAGTGACACAAACACAAACTCATTGTTGAGGATATTCTTGATCTGCGGATCAGAGAATACTCTGCTCTCCATCTCCCTGCAGTTTACGCAAGCTGCTCCAGTAAAGTCTATGAATACAGGCTTGCCTGCACCCTTCGAATACTCAAGGGCCTCCTGAAGGTCAAAGAAGCCAGGAATGCCGTCAATGTGCTTCAACCCCATATCTGTGAATTTCTTTGCCGGATAAGGATTGTTGTGGTGGTCTTCCGCAACAGGGCCTTGCTGGACAATTGTATTCTGCTTTGCAAGATTGAAATCTATGCTCTCTATTGGAGGAAGATATCCGCTCAACGCCTTTAGAGGAGCGCCCCACATACCTGGGATCATATATACTACAAATGAGAACACGGCAATTGCAAGGAACAGCCTCTTAACAGAGATATGATCCTCCGGTGTATCGTGTGCGAAACGCAACTTGCCCAACAAGTATAGGCCCAACAGTGAGAACACTACAATCCAGATTGCAAGGTAAACCTCACGGTCTAGAAGGTTCCACTGGTAAACCTGGTCTGCAACGCTCAAGAATTTCAATCCCAATGCCACCTCAATGAAGCCCAATACAACTTTTACGGAGTTCAGCCAGCCGCCGCTCTTTGGAAGATCCTTAAGCAATGACGGTGCAAATGCAAACACTGTAAATGGAAGTGCAAATGCGGCAGAGAATGCAAACATTGTGATGATAGGCTCCCAAATCTCACCCTGGGTACTCTTGATAAGCACTGAACTTACAATAGGGCCGGTACATGAGAATGAAACCAGCACCAATGTAAGTGCCATAAAGAACACACCTATAAGGCCGCCCTTGTCACTCTTTGCATCAGTCTTGTTTACCATCCAGCTTGGCATTGTAATCTCAAATGCGCCAAAGAAGCTGGCAGCAAATACCATAAAGATGATAAAGAAGATAACGTTTGGAATCCAGTGTGTAGCCAGCCAGTTGAAGATATCTGCTGTAACAGCATCACCACCCAAAATGTAGGTAAGAAGGATGATTACAGCAATTGGAACTGTATAAAGGGCTACAATGAAGAAACCGTACAAGGATGCGTAAAGCTTTCCTTTACCGTCCTTGCTCTTGATGAAGAAAGATACGGTCATAGGAACCATCGGGAATACGCAAGGGGTAAGCAGCGCTACAAATCCCCAAGCAATTGCCTCTAGGATAACAGCCCAGATTGACTTGCCACCCTCCTTTTTCACAGGGGCAGCTTTATCACTGGCTGCAGCCACAACAGCGCCAGAAGCGGCTGGAAGCTTCACTGTTACCACCTCGTCAGTTGGAGGAAGGCAGCTGCCGGTGCTGCAAGTCTGCCACTCAATTGTAATCTTTGCAACTGGAGCCTCTCCGGTAACCTCAACTTTCTGCGCCACTTGCACGCCAGAATCACAGGTTCCAATCTCCATGCCAAAGCTCTCGTCATAAGCCTTGTGCACCTCACTCTTTATGTAAGGGGCATCAACAGCCTTCACCCCCTCCCCGTTTACAACAACTGCAGTTGCAATAGGGCCGTCAGTATAAGGGCCGAGGTCATAAATGTGCCAATCTCCGGAAATCTCGCCGGTAAGGACTATCTCATACAAATTCTCCGAAATCTTGTTTGCCTTTCCGCTCCAAGAAACAGGATTCTCCATCTGGGCAAACGCCACACAACCCACTAGCAGGGCCACTGTAGAAAGAAAAAGTTTTTTCAACATCTATAATCTATTTTAATATAATCAGTTAACAGTGCGCAAAAATAATAAAATCCCGTTATTTTCTTTTATATCTGCGAGGCAGCTTCTGCTTTGCCGCCTTATTTATGGCCTTAACAACAGCCTCCTCCATTGGGATATAGGCATCCGGATACGGATGGCAATGGTCTTTTGAAAGCCCCTCCTTAAGGGCACCCTTCTCATCCGACATGAAAGAATGGTAGTCTACATACTCAATGCCCTGCTCTGCGGCATATTTCCTTATCATCCCGTTGAGCTCAATCACCAGCGGAGCCGGCTTAAGGTCCTTCCTCCACACAAAGTAATCTGCCGGAAGAACCGAACACAGCACAGGAACAATACCGTTTGCACGGGCAATGTCACACATTGAGATGATATTTCCCATAATGTTCTCCAGGGAGATATATCCGCTGTTGCGTGCAATATCATTTATTCCCGACAATATAACCACAACTTTAGGGTTCAGCGCCACAACATCATTGTGAAACCTTGCAAGCATCTGGTAAGTTGTCTGTCCGCTGATTCCCCTGGCAGCATAGCTGTTCTTCTGGAAAAACTCGGGGTGGAACTTAAGCCAGTTCTCTGTAATTGAGTTTCCCATGAACACCGCCACAGGAGCAACGGTTACAGTATCATTTGCGGGAGCATAGCGGCCATATTGCGCCCAATCCTTATCCTTGCCATTTTTCTGTGCAAAAAGCGCAGTGGCAAATACCATGGCAACTGCCAAAAGGAAAAATCTTTTCATATCTGTGAATAATTTAAAATTGCGAACCAAAATAAAGCGCAAAGTTACAAAAAAGAGAGCAATGTTTTTGGATACGGAGATAAAAAGAAAAAGCCCCAGATTTCTCTGAGGCTTTTGGAGCGGAAAACGAGGCTCGAACTCGCGACCCCAACCTTGGCAAGGTTGTGCT
>CALCHD010000248.1 GCA_937901105.1 uncultured Bacteroidales bacterium
TGGATGACATATCGCTGGTGAATTCGGAGGATATTGAGAGCATTTCTGTACTTAAGGATGCGGCCTCAACTTCAATATACGGAGCCAGGGCAGCATTTGGCGTAATCCTTATAAAGACCAAGAGCGGAAGGATGGGGAGCAAGTTCTCTGCCAGCTATACCAATAATTTCTCCTGGGGTACCCCAACCGTGCTTCCGCAGTTCCCAAAGAACACCATAGCGGAGATTGAGGCTATGGATGCGGCTATGGCTAGGGGAAAGCAGGCGTTTGACATGTTTGGAATGAAGGCGCAGCCGCTGATGGATGGAATTGCCAGATGGCAGGCAAACTACTCACATAACAGGAGGGGGCACCAGATGATAATGGGTGAGGATTTTGAGATTCTGGATGGTGTCACCTATTTCTACCGCCTGTGGGATCCTGTGAAGGAGATGTACCAGAAATGGACTCCGCAGCAGAGCCACAGCCTGCAGGTTACTGGTGGCGGTGAGAAAATAAGCTTTGTGTTGAGCGGAGGATACCAGTATCAGGAGGGGATCCTGAAGATAAAGCCGGACATAATGAACAAATATAACCTTTCATTGAGTGTGAATGCCGCACCTGCCGGCTGGGTAGAACTTGAGGCCAGGATGAACATGAGGCAGATGGATTATGACACCCCATACTCATACCAGGACCCTTATTATTATATGTGGCGCTGGGGAACCTATTTCCCATATGGAACCTATACTGATGAAAACGGCACCACTGCATGGTTCAGGCATATTCCGGGCTACCTGCACAACGCCTCCTACAATACCAGCAGACAGACCTGGCAGAACGCACAGATTGCTGCAACCTTCCATATCTGGGACGGAGTGGACTTGAGAAGTGAGTTTGCATACTCCACTACCCATACCAATGAGCACCAGACCGGAGGATATGTGGCCATGTGGGATTTCTGGGGAGGAGGACTAGCCTACAATGCCAAACTGCCGGGCAGTTCGGCAGATGAGGTGGACTTTACCTCTTCCTTGCGGACACAGAAGACCTTCAATACTTATGCAACATACAACGGCTCATTTGGAGAGCACAATGTAAAGGTTACCGCAGGTGTGAACGTGGAGAGCGGTGAATACTCAATGCAGTACTCAAAGAAGATGGGACTGATGGACAAGCAGCTGGGACAGCTTCCTTTGGCAACAGGAGCTGCAACGGTAAACGGCAGTGCCAGTGACTGGGCCGTAGTGGGATGGTTTACAAGGGTAAACTACAACTACAAGGGGATTTACCTGTTGGAGCTGAACGGGCGATATGACGGCTCTTCCAACTTCCCTGCCCATTCCCGCTGGGGATTCTTCCCTTCTTTCTCTGTAGGATACAGAATCTCCGAGGAACCTTATTTTGCCCCTTTGAAACCTGTGGTGTCTGACTTGAAGGTGAGAGGTTCATATGGTATGGTAGGCAACCAGAATGTTGGTGCGGACAGGTTTATTCCTACAATGTCCACAGCATATGCCGGCTGGCTGGTTGACGGGGCAAAAGTGCTCTATACAGGGCTCCCTGCCAATGTCTCCAACAGCCTTTATTGGGAGGATGTGGCAACGCTAGACATTGGTGTTGACATGAGGTTCCTGCAGAATAAGTACGGATTGAGCTTTGACTGGTTCCAGAGGACCAACCGCAACATGTTGAGTGTGGGGGAGACCCTTCCGGAGACATTCGGAACTTCTGCGGCAATGGTTAATGACGGACGCCTCCGCACAAGGGGCTGGGAGATAACCCTTGACGGCAGCCATTCGTTTGCCAACGGCTTGAGCATATACGCAAATGTGAATATAAGCGATTATAAGAGTGTGATTACAGAGTGGAATGCCAATTCTGCCAATCTCCTTACAAGCAACTACAAAGGGAAAACTGTAGGTGAGATCTGGGGATTTGAGACAGACCGCTACTTTACTTCAGCAGAGGATGTGGCCACTTCTCCAAGCCAGGTGGGGCTTCAGACAGGAAACTTTGTATATGGCCCCGGAGACATAAAGTTCAAGGACCTTAATGGAGACAATGTTATTGATGCCGGTGCCTCAACATTGCAGGACCATGGTGACCTTAAGGTGATTGGGAACACCACTCCGCGATACCAGTACAGTTTCAGGATTGGCGGAGCATGGAAAGGGTTTGATATAGACATGTATTTCCAGGGTATAGGCAAAAGGCACATGTGGGCAACCGGAAACGAGGCCATACCTTATTACAGAGGTGCAGATGTGATGTACGAGCACCAGATGGATTTCTGGAGTCCGGAGAACCCTAATGCCAAGTATCCTTTGCCATATACAGGAAACGGGTCAACAGCAATCAGCGGCATAAGGTATATGGCAAATGCTGCGGCAAACTCCGGCAACAACTTCTATCCGCAGACGAAATATCTTCTCAACCTCTCTTACTTGAGGATGAAGAACCTTACAATAGGATACTCGCTTCCTCATAAGATAATAAGCAAGGCAAACCTCACCAAGTGCAGGGTTTACTTCAGCGGGGAGAACCTGTTTGAGTTCTCGCAGAAGAAGATTCCTATAGATCCTGAAATAACAGCCGGCTCTGCAACATCAAACTTTTATGGCAGAACCGCCCCGTTTGAGAGGATAATTTCATTTGGCGTACAATTGGGAATGTAAATTTAAACGATTATGAAACGGATATATACATTTATAGGCGTATTGGCCTGCACTGCAGCGCTGCTGCATATTACCGCATCCTGCTCAAAGGACTTTCTGGACAGAGGTTCCAAGACGGTGTTTGAAGACGGCAATTTCTGGACAAGCGAGAATAATGTGAAGTCATATTGCTGGGAGTTCTACAACCTGTTCACAGGGTTTGGCACGGGAACAAACGGAGATTTTTATTTCACAACCTTTACAGATGACCAGGCAGCCCGTGGTATGGACCTGTTCCCTACTGCAGCTCCGGCTTCCAATTCCCATTGGGACTATACATATATAAGGAAGGCCAACCTGCTTCTAGTGAGGGTGCCGCAGATGGGGAATCTCTTGAGTGCAGAGGCCGCCGGCCACTACCTTGGAATGGCCCGCTTCTTCAGAGGTTTTGAGTATGCCAATCTGGTGCGCCATTTTGGGGATGTGCCGTATATAGACAAATATTTGGACCAGAGTGATGTAGATGCCATATATGCGGCTCCGTCGCCAAGAAGCGCCGTGGTGGACAGCATTGTGGCTGACCTGCAGTTTGCGGCGGCCAACTTGAGGAGCATAGCCATAAGCAAGACCCTTGGAGATGCCAATGTGGTGAGTGCGGAGGTGGCATGGGCATTCCTGGCAAGGGTAGCCCTGTATGAGGGTACATTGGCCAAGTATGTGTCAGGAGATGCAGCCAGAGGTGAGCAGCTGCTCCAGATTGCACTGGAGGCGGCAGGGAAAATTGTCGGGAATAATAATTTCTCCCTCACCCCGGTGTATAAGGATCTCTACAGTTCTTTGGACCTTTCAAAGAATCCGGAGGTGCTGCTCTATAAGGCATACAATTCTGGAGTGCTTACCCATTCTGTGATTGGATACACAAACAGCAGTACCATGATGGACGGCCTTACCCTTGATGCTGTAAATTCATTCCTGTGCTCCGACGGACTGCCAATTTCATTGTCGGGAATGTATGCCGGCAATGAAAACATTTCCCAAACCTTGACAAACAGGGATTTGCGCCTTGTGCAGAGTGTGGAGGACGAACTTGCATACATAGGAAACCCTAACGAAAAAGGATTCACCTCCAGCACGGGATATATTATAACCAAGTTCAACAACCCTTCTTTGGGGCCATCTGAAATACTTGCCCCCAATAACCCTACCGATGCCCCAATTTTCTGGCTGGCAGAGCAGCTTCTCATCTACGCGGAGGCTGCGGCGGAACTGGGTGTGATTACGCAGGGAGACTTGGATGCTACAATCAACCTTCTACGGGCCAGGGCAGGGGTTGCGCCAATGTTGCTTTCCTCTATTCCCGACGACCCTTTGCGTGACAGGGATGTTTCTCCGCTTTTGTGGGAGATACGCCGTGAGCGCCGCAGCGAGCTTATTATGGATGGTTTCCGGGAGTGGGACATACGCAGATGGGGCAAGCTGGAGTATCTCAATCCTGCAGTGAAGCCTGCAATCTTCCAGGGGGCAATGATCTCTGCCCAGGATGCTGCCCAGGCACAAGGTGTGGCTGTTGACAGCGAAGGGTATATCCTTCCGTATGGGGCCGGGGCTGCAAGGAGCGTTGAGGTGCCCAAGAACTATCTGGATGCAGTTCCTACAGGGGAGCTTACCCTATATAGGGCCAAAGGTGTTGATTTTCCACAGAATCCTGGGTGGTAAATGAAAAAATAGTGCTATCTTTGGTTGGATAGAAAAACTATAACATTATGTTCGCAAAAGAGATATACATTAGCAGACGTGAGCGTCTGATGCAGAAAATGGGTAAAGGCCTTATCTTGCTACTTGGCAACAGCGAGGCTTCAACCAATTACCCGTCAAATACATATAAGTTCAGACAAGACAGTACATTCCTATACTTCTTTGGCCACAGCGAGCCTGATTTGGCAGCAATCCTGGATCCTGAAACCGGTGACCAGATACTGTTCGGCAACAATGTGGATATGGATGACATCATCTGGATGGGTCCGCAGCCTACAGTTGCAGAGAAAGGTGCAAAAGTGGGCATCTCCCACACCGAGCCTTTCGCGGCTTTGGGCGAGTACCTGAAGAAGGCACAGCAGCAGGGGAGGAAGATCCACTTCTTGCCTCCTTACAGGAACTACAACAAGATCCTGCTTCACTCGTTGCTTGGATTGCCTGTAGCATCATTGAAGGAAGAGGCGTCATTGGAGCTTATCAAGGCTGTAGTGGACTTGAGGATCATAAAGGAGCAGTGCGAGCTTGAGGAGATCCACAAGGCATGCGACATAGGATACCAGATGCACTATACTGCAATGAAAATTGCAAAACTTGGAATGGTAGAGCAGGAGATAGCAGGTGTAATGGAAGGAATTGCACACTCAAAGGGTGCCATGACCTCCTTCCCGACAATCCTTTCACAGAACGGAGAGACACTGCATAACCACTCGCACCACCAGATCCTTACAGATGGGCGTCTGATTGTGATTGATGCCGGTGCAGAGAACAATATGAACTACTGTTCTGACTTTACAAGGACTATCCCAAGCAGCGGCAAGTTTACCCAGCAGCAGAAGGAGATCTACAACATAGTGGCAGCTGCCAACAACAAGGCACAGCAGATTGCACGTCCGGGCCTTACTTATAAGGAGGTTCACTTGGAGGCATGCCGTGTGCTTGCAGCAGGCCTTAAAGAGGTTGGCCTGATGAAAGGGGATGTAGACGAGGCTGTAGCAGCAGGAGCACACGCTTTGTTCATGCCTCATGGACTTGGCCACAATATGGGCCTTGACGTTCACGATATGGAGGACTTGGGCCAGATCTACGTAGGATACGATGACGAGGTACGCCCTTCAACCCAGTTCGGCCTTGCAAGCTTGCGTATGGGAAGAAGCCTGAAACCTGGCCACGTAATCACAGTTGAGCCCGGATGCTACTTCATCCCTGCCCTTATAGACCAGTGGGAGGCAGAGGGTACCAACAAGGATTTCATCAACTTTGATACCCTTAAGGCTTACCGCACATTTGGAGGCATAAGGCTGGAGGATGACATTGTAATCACTGATACCGGATGCAAGATGCTTGGCAGCAAACGCCTTCCAATCACTCCGGAGGAAGTTGAGAAGGAGATGTTGGGATAATCATCCCTGCAAGATACTGAAGGGGCAGCAATAACGCTGCCTCTTTTTTTGTTTTTGCCCATTGGGACGACGTCCTAATGGGCACTTTTTATATATTTGTACTATTATGGTACAGTTCAAAAAAGCAGACAGGGATATGATTCCCCTAATTGAGGAACTGGCGCAGGAAATATTCCCAGCCACCTATGCCCCAATCTTGAGCAGTGAGCAGATAGATTATATGATGGAGTGGATGTACTCCAAGGAGAGTCTGGATAAGCAGATGACCGAGGGGCACGTATACCATATTGCCCTTTGGGACAACGTCCCAGTGGGCTATACTTCGGTGCAGATGGTGGAAGAAGGTGTGTGGCACCTTCAGAAGATCTATCTGAAGCCCGGGCTGCAGGGGAAATCCGTTGGGAAGCAGATGTTCCTCAATGCTGTGGACTATATCCGCCGGAATTCACAGCTTCCGTGTACGGTTGAACTGAATGTGAACAGGAACAATGTAAAGGCAATCCGTTTCTATGAGCATATGGGGATGCACAAGGCCTCCCAAGGGGATTTTCCTATAGGAAACGGATATTATATGAATGATTTTATAATGGCAATGGAGGTTAACAATGGCTAAAATTTACAGAAGAACGTTTTCAGAAGTAGTAAAGTTTCAACTTATAGTTGATTCCATCATAATGATATTTTCAATTTGGGTTATCTGTAAGTACATTATCTTTTCTGGGACATTGGTTGATTATGCTGCCTGGATTGCATTAGGAATCATATCTCCTGGTATATTAGCTGTGTGGTATTCAATTTTAGGCAAGTACTTCTATATTGTATTGCATGACGACAGAATTGTTGTACAAAACTATTTTCTCCCATTTTTTAGGATAAACAGAAGTTACAAGGAAATAAGCAAGGTGAGGTTCTGGATGCCTACCCCTAGTTTATGGGGAGTAGAATCAATAGAGATAGCAAAGATTGGCAGAAAACGAGGTGGACTATTTCTGGGTATTTCTATGACAGATCCAAAAGATTATCCCGATATTGTTTCCGCAT
>CALCHD010000249.1 GCA_937901105.1 uncultured Bacteroidales bacterium
AATATGTTCACGAGCGAAGGCGGCTGTTCCACGCCCTTCTTCACGGAGAACGCCATGCCGTGTGCCTGCCCCGGCTCATGATATGGATCCTGGCCGAGTATCACGACCTTGACATCGTCATAGTCTGTGAGCCTCAGCGCGTTGTAAATGTCAGCTGCAGGCGGATAGACAGTCCCGTCCCTGTATTCTTCAATAAGAAACGAGCGTAACTCCTGATAATACGGCTTCAGCCATTCATCAGCGAGCAGCTCGTCCCATTTATTACCTATGATTTTTTTCATTGTTATAGTTTTTTACATTACTTGGATTACAAGATATTTTGTCTGCTGCCAGAATTTGTCGGGATTGGAAATGTTCAGTGTCATCTCTCCCTCATTCTCCACAAATGAGTATGTTCCCGATGGGTGTACAGACATCACTTTGGCCTTCTTTGCATTTGTATTGATCTCTGATATTGCCCTCAAGTCAATCTTCACAAAGGCATCCTTCTCTGCCTGATATGAAACCTTGGCCGACTTGAACAGGCCGCCTTTGGTCATAACTCCGGCACTTATCAGCTCCTCCTTTGTACCTACTATATAGTACACAGAGTAGATCTCCTCCTCCTGGCTGGCAACTTTAGCCTTAAGGCCGGAGCTCTCTGTATGAAGGTCTGCCACCTCGCTCTTGAGGTTTGAGACTACCTCATCCAAAGATGCAATCTGCTTTGTCTGCTTGAGTATCTGTGCGTCCCTCTCTGCTATCTGCCTGGTAAGGGCCTCAATGGTTTCCGACTTCTCCCTCAGTTCCATCTGCATTGCGCTCATCCTCTTCTTGAACTGTGCAGACTGAAGGCGCTTGTCATTTTTAAGTTTTTCAATCTCAGCCTGATAACCTTTAATGGCTGCCTGAATGGCCTCAACGTCTTTCAGAAGCTGCTCTTTTGAACCCTCCTTAACCTCAATGCCCTCTGCAGACTGAATGGTAAGGATGTTTTCAGTCTCCCTTATTGAGCTCAAGCCCTGCTCAATTTCATTTATGGTTGCAAAGACCTCGTCCAGTTCTGCACCCTGCACGTTATAGCTTACCTGAAGAGAATCAAGCTTTGCCTCAAGAGCCTTGTATTTGCTGGAATTCTCTACACAAGAGGCCATAGCCAACGATATCAGTGCTGTTGCAATTAGTAAAGTAATCTGTTTCATACGTTTTTATTTTGACGCCCAAATTTATATATAATTTTACAAAATAAGGTTACGGCTGCTATTATTTTAAGATATCTTTCTCCGCTTTTTCCGCATAGTGCAAAAAGGTCCTTTTCAATGCCTGGCACAAACCTGCTTTTTGCCTTCATTTCCCTCATCTGCTTCTGTCTGCGGTTACCTGCAGCGCTCCTGCAGCAGTCACAGCAATATATCTTGTCCTTCCTCCCTACAACCCTTTCTCCACACACCGGGCATCTTTTGTCTCCACTATTTTCCATACCGTCATCCTCCTGCCGTAAAGATATCCCTTTTGCGGTACAGAGCATGCCAAATAGAGATATTTTTCTGCAGTTTTTTCTTTTCCCAAAAAGAGAAATGCCAGAATTATCCGAATTAAACGTATATATACGCTTATAATCTGGTTCATGTCATTTTTGCGGTGCTCCTTTGCGGAAAATTAATTTTATCACAAAAGGAGGTTTTTATGGACAAATCGGTTAACAAAGTTGAACTTAAAGGAAGAGTGGGGCAGGATGCCAGAATCATCAGAAACGAGAACGGCACAATGGCGGCACGCTTCAACCTGGCCACAAATGAAATCATCAAAGGGAGAGACGACCAGTTGAGGGAAGAGACCACATGGCACAATGTAGTGGCCTGGAGCCGCAAGGGGATGCCGGACTTTGAAGCAATCCGCAAAGGGACATTCCTGGCTCTTGAAGGAAAGATCAGATATGTGAAGTACACTACCGCAGCCGGAGAGGAGAAGAACATTACAGAAATTGTTGCACAAAAAATCATTATCCCCCTTGTTGAATGATTTTCAAGTTTTCCCCTTGTTCCATATTTTTTATTACCTTTGTATGATTTAATATCGCATAAGGATGGAAAATATTAGAGATATTCAGATTTACAATACATTGAGCAGGAGAAAGGAGGTTTTCAAACCTGTAACTCCAGGCATGGTAGGCCTATATGTATGCGGCCCTACCGTTTACGGAGACGCTCATCTTGGACACGCAAGGCCGGGCGTAACATACGATGTCCTTGTACGTCTTTTCAGACATCTTGGATATAAGGTAAGATATGTAAGGAACATCACCGATGTAGGGCACCTTGAGAGCGATTCGGATGCAGGAGAGGACAAGATTGCAAAGAAGGCCCGCCTTGAGCAGCTTGAGCCTATGGAGGTAGTGCAGTACTATACCTTGAGGTTCCACGATGCAATGAAAAAATTGGGCAACTGCCCTCCTAGCATTGAGCCAAGGGCTTCTGGACATATCATTGAGCAGATTGCCATTGTGCAGGAGATCCTGAAGAACGGATATGCCTACGAGAGCAACGGTTCGGTATACTTTGATGTAAGGGAGTACAACAAGAGACACAACTATGGTGTACTGTCGGGAAGAAACCTTGACGAGATGCTTTCAAACACCAGGGCCCTTGACGGCCAGGATGACAAGCATTCACCTGCAGACTTTGCATTATGGAAGAAGGCTTCTCCTGAACACATCATGAGATGGCCTTCACCTTGGAGTGACGGCTTCCCTGGATGGCACCTTGAGTGTTCTGCAATGAGTGCAAAATACCTTGGAGAGGAGTTTGACATCCACGGCGGCGGAATGGACCTTATGTTCCCTCACCATGAGTGTGAGCTGGCACAGAATACTGCGTCGAGAGGCAAAGGAGGCGTGAAATATTGGATGCACAACAATATGATTACCATCAACGGACAGAAGATGGGCAAATCATTGGGCAACTTCATCACATTGGACGAGCTGTTTACAGGAAACAATGCTGTTCTTGAGCAGGCATACTCGCCAATGACAATCAGGTTCTTTATCCTTCAGGCACACTACAGAAGCACACTTGATTTCAGCAACGAGGCACTTCAGGCTGCAGAGAAAGGTCTTAAGAGAATCCTTCAGGCTGCAAAAGACGTAAAAGGGCTTAAAGCCTCAAGCGCATCTGCAGAGACAGCAAAAGAGGTGGCACAGCTTAAGGAGAATGTATACGAGGCTCTATGCGATGACTTGAATACACCTATCGCACTTTCCCACCTGTTTGATGCAGTGAAGATTGTAAATCAGGTTAAGGACGGCAAGCTGAATATTGGCGCACAGGAGAAAGAGACTTTGGAATTCCTTCTCAACACAATTGCAATGGATGTGATGGGCATTGCTCCGGAGCAGGAGGATGCAGCCGGCAACGAGGGTGTAACCAAAGTTATGGATGCATTGGTGAATATGGTACTTGAGGAGAGAAAGATTGCAAAGGCAAACAGGGACTGGGCAAAATCAGACAAGATCAGAGATGACCTTAAAGCTATAGGAATCCTTATCAAGGACACCAAGGACGGCATTGAGTGGTCGTTGGAATAAACATAGGACTTTCATAGGCAATTTATACAGGGCTGGCACAAAAAGTGCCGGCCCTTTTGTTTTGGGTTGAACCGTTGACAGCCTTAAATTGTTATCACAGCAACCTAAAACAGCATGTTATGAATCTGGAAGAAATCATCAGACACGATGCCAGAATTGCCACTATAAAGGAGAAGCCTTATGTGAGCATTCTCATCCTGCTGGCGTCTGCAGTATGCGCCCAGCTGTCTACTACTATCCCAAAAAATGAAAATTTCGGCTTTACAATGATGTTCTTTTCTATTGGAATTGCAATATGGGGGCTGAAAGGGATCATCTGGCCAAGGAAGCATTATGTACTCAAGGAAACCAAAGAGATGCTGGTCCGCAAAGAGTTCTTTTTCGACTACGCCGACATTGAACAGGTAAAAAGATGTCTGGCCGTACAGCATCCGCTACATTGCCTTGAGCAGCTCCACTCCATGCCACAGACCGGAGCCCTTACCTTGAGGGTGATAATCTACACCACCAGAAGCGGCAGCTATATGAAATATCAGATACAGCGGTATATCCCGTATGAATATGTGCCGCTGTAACACAACCGGCACAATGGCATCATCAGATGCCGATGGAGACCGGGCAGCACGGAAGGCATTACCGGAAGGCCTGGATCCGCCCTGTGTGAGCATAAAAAAAGACACCTGCAAAACTGCAAGTGTCTTAACTTTTTTGTAGCGCGACCCAGGATTGAACTGGGGACCTCATGATTATGAATCATGCGCTCTAACCAGCTGAGCTATCGCGCCAACATATAGTTGAGATATTAGGACTCGAACCCAAACCAAGAGAGCCAGAATCTCTTGTGCTACCATTACACCATATCTCAATGAGCACCGTTCTTATCCGAACGGGTTGCAAAGGTAGGCATTTTTTTTTATTCTCCAAATTTTTTTGTGCCTCTTTTATCTAAATCGTCATAAATTTTCTGCAAAAACGCTTTTCCGTGCTCCAGAAGGGCACTATCGGGAAGAGAATTTGTATAAATTTTTTCTGAAACATTGTCAAAAACCACGCTTCCGGAGTCTGCTACAACACCAAAAGCATCCGGAACAGTAAAGAATGCAAAGTGCGGATTGGCCGGATTGAGCATATCCTTACTGAATGCAAAATCTGAATGAGGCAGACCCAACTGTGCAAGAAGGGTTGCGGCCAAGTCTATCTGCGATCCCACAACATCCACCTTAACACCTGTCTGCGCTAAAGCCGGCCCGTAGAAAATCATAGGAATCTTGTACCTCTCCACAGAGAATACATCAATATCTACCGGATACTGCATCGCATGATCGGGCACAAATACAAACAAGGTATTGTCCCAATATGGCGTCTCCTTATATCTGTTCACAAAAGCCTGCAAGCAGCTGTCTGTATATGCCACTGAATTCAGGCGTATATCCTCTAGTTTGTTGAATCCCGGCACCTCAAACGGCTCATGGCTGCTGGAAGTCTGTATTACTTTAAGGAACGGCTCCTTCTCCTGGCCTGCCTCAAGCTGCGACGCTATTTTGTCAAACATCACATCATCATGCGCTCCCCATTTGCTCAATTTTTGCGAAATAGGGAAATCAGCATCGCTTATGATGTTTTCAAAGCCCATAGCTGTAAGGTATGAGCGCATATTTGTAAAGTTAGCATCTCCGCCGTACACATACTGCACATCATATCCGTTCTGCAGTAGCGTACCTGAAATAGAAGGCAATGACTGGCTCTTGCGGGGATATTTCATAATGCTGTTTGTAGGCTGCGCCGGATAACCGCTCAATATAGATACTATTCCACGGTCTGTACGGAAACTGTTTGCATAGAAATTTGTGAACAGCACACCCTGTGCACCAAGTGAATCAAGATTCACAGCAACCCCCTCAACGCCCCCAAGGGTACCCATCGCCTTTGAAAGGAAACTCTCCAAAATCACAACCACCACATTCGGCTTGCCCGGCTTGAGCAGATTTTCTCTTCCCGACAGGCTGTCCGCCATATACACTCCCCCCCTCAACGACACATCCTGCATTGCAGCAAAAAGCCCATTTGCCTTCTCCGGTTCATGAAACCTGTACTGGTCTGCAAAAGAAGCATTCTTTGAAAGAGATTCCAGCAGGCTGAAGCATGGATTGATTGCCGCATGGTTGAGCCTCATGTTCTGGCTGAAATATACCTTTCCGGTATTGAGAGTTGCAACTGTAAATCCTCCACGGATAGGGATGAACAGCAACGCCGCCAAAAGCACAAGGGCCGCTGTCTTCCACCCTCTATTGAAAACAGGCCTTACCTTCCCTTTCTGCACAAGGAACCTGTTTGCAAGCCACAAGAACGCCCATATATACACTGCCAGCGAAACAGCACCTGCCACCAGCATTCCAAATGTTGCACTTGCAAAAGCATCTTTAGGGCTTGACTTCAGGTAGAACAGCGGTGTTGTATCAAGTCTGAATCCCCAATACTCGTACAATGCCAGGTCCCCCTCAAAAATAAGGGCCAGCAGCACAGCACAGAAAATGTAATACCCTTTAAAGATATATTTGAGAGCCTTTCCCTGCCACCACACACTTGCAATGAGCAGCAGCGCCGGAATGGCAGTAAGGTAACCTGCTATTGCAGCATCCAGCGGAAGTCCATGCAAAATCACATCCACAAAGTCCCCCAACTTGCACTCACTGTAGAATTCCTTGTAATAGTAAAGTATAAATACAACCTTCTGCACAACGCAGAAAAGGAAGAAAAGTATGTAGTGTTTGAAAAAGCTCCTTATCATATCAATATCCAGTAGAAATCAAATTACTTTGCAGCCTCCTGCCATGCAAGAATGCCTCCATCAAGGTTTACAGGAACATAGCCTTTCTCAAGCATCTGCTCCGCAGCCATCATGCTTCTGCGGCCGCTGCGGCAATAAACTGCCACTTTCGCCCCAGCAGGGACAGCAGCCTGCACATTATTGATGAACAGGGAGTCCTTTACATCAATATTCATTGCCCCCTCAATGCAGCCCTGGGCAAACTCTTCCGGAGTCCTTACATCCAGCAATACTACTGTGGTATCCTTCAGCAGCTCCACAAACTGCTCTACATTAAAATTCTCTATCTGCGGTGCAGCACTCTCCTGCTTATCCACATTATTTTTAGGCGCATTGTTCCCGCACGCAACTGCAAACGCCAAAATTACAGCCGCAAGGCCAAGTCTTTTCATCATTTTACCAAATAATTATTCTGTATCAGCTCAAAAATTCTCAAATATGTATCCGGCGAGCACTTGTGCTCCACGCTATGTGCATATACATTCAATTCTGCCTTTCTTGCCTCGCCTCTGGCCAACTGCAGATCCTCCTCACAGCGTGCCACAAAATTCCCGGTCCTTTTCCTCTCCAGACGGAAGCCCGCCTTCTTCCTTACAGCACGCAGTGTCCTCCATTTTTCAAGGAATCCTCCCTCCTCCTGTGCCTTATGCGCAGCGCGGGCAGCCTCCAGAAGCTCTTCCACCCTTGCAACCTCCTCCAGGGCGTCATTGTGGCGCTTCTTCCATGGACCCATATATGCGGCAGCCTTCATCTTTACTTGCTCCATGTCAATTATTCCATACAGCTGCTCTCCGTATGAAAGATAGCATTGCGCATAATCCTCCATGGCTCCCTTGAGGGCCGACGCCGCAGACTCACTCCGCTGCATCTGGAACTTCACCTTTTCAACATCGGACAGGCACTCCAGCAGTTCATATCCTCTAACCAGCACAACTACGGGATACTGGCCGCTGCCGGCCATCTCCACAACATCTTCCTTTACCTGTGCCAGCATGCCGGCAAGCTCACCCAGCCATTCATTGTTCATAACTGCCATATTGCATTAAAAGCCGAAACTTAATGTTGCATAAAACCATGACTTCTCCAGATACGGGTTATATGTATATGAAGCTGTAACAGGCAAATCATAGTTGAACACGGTAAAGACTCTGGTATATTCAGCAGTAAGGTTCACCAGGTCAAAGT
Source organism: uncultured Bacteroidales bacterium (assembly GCA_937901105.1). GTDB lineage: Bacteria > Bacteroidota > Bacteroidia > Bacteroidales > UBA932 > Egerieousia. Next base: position 7,575 of record CALCHD010000249.1, read on the forward strand.
ACTTGGTATAGTCTGTATACATTCCTTTTCCAACAGAAAAGCCAGCCATAGCAGCCAACGTGTTCTTCTCATTGAACTCATGGGCATATCCTCCCTCAAGATATGTAGAAAAGGCCTGGTTGCCCGCCTCGTTCTTGTCATCACCATACAGGAATACACCTGCAGTTATATGGAACGGAAGCTTTTCAAACTCGTAGGTTGAAATGAATTCCACCTGGTGAGTAGTAGTACTGTTGCCCAATTTGAAAACATCATCCTTGCTCCACGGGTAGAAATAATCCAGCAGTTCAAATGTAAAATTTCCAATGGTGTAGCTCAACCCTATGTTCACCTCCCTATAGGTATCCTCAAAATCCCATGCTCCCCATAAGTACACATCAAAATTACCTTTGCTGAAACCAACAGTAGGCTTTACCATAGGGGACTCCCCGGCAGGAATGCCTCTCCACAAATGTTTGGAGCTCAAATCAACTGAGCCGTAAAACTCACCTTTACCACTCTCTTGCGCAGCAAGCGCAGAAGGCAAGGCAATCATCATCAACAGGAAAACACTTTTCCAGAACACTGAAACTTTACGTAAAATCTGCATTTTAAAATAGGTTTTTAAGTTAATAATGGTTTTATGAATATCATTTCTTCTCCAGCAGCACGGTTGCATACACCGCAATAGCCTCTTCCCTTCCCACAAATCCAGCCCCCTCGGTTGTAGTGGCCTTTACAGAGATCCTGTCAGCCTCAACGCCAAGCACCCCTGCAAGGCACTCCCTCATAGGGATGATATATGGCGCCACCTTCGGCTTCTGCAGCAGCACTGTACAGTCTGCGTTTACAAGAGAGTACCCTTTCTCCTTGATGAGGGCATTCACCCTGGAAAGAAGTATCTTGCTGTCAATCCCCTTGAATTCTGATGAATTGTCGGGAAAATGCTTCCCTATATCCCCCAATGCAAGGGCCCCAAGCATTGCATCGCACAATGCATGGATAAGGGTATCACCATCTGAATGGGCCACACACCCCTTTGTATGCTCTATCTTTATTCCGCCCAGCCAGAACTCCAGACCGGGAGCCAGCAGGTGCACATCATATCCGTTTCCTATACGAAAGTCCATAACAAATTATTTTAGGCAAATTTAACATAAATATTTTATCTTTGTTAGTTCATTAAAAGGAGATTTGATATGGGATTTTTTCAACAGCCAAGAATAAGGAAATTCAATTACCAGCCTGTTTTCTATGATGAAAGAAAGGAGGCATTGCAGAAAAAGATTGATGCCGCAGAGCGTGAGAGGAGCGGAGAATACGTTCCCGGCGCCGGTATCAGAGGCTCTTTCAAAAGGATGGAAGTTGCCAGAAAAGAGCTCAAATACACCCCTTTCATGAGATTTATCTCCATTATGGGTATCGCTGCAGCACTGGTTGCTGTTGTATATATGGCCCAACTGATGGGATTGCTTTTCTAGGAGATGCTACAGGTACTGCCAAGCCATATTTCCAACCTTATTGCAGCAGGTGAGGTTATCCAGCGTCCGGCCAATGTTGTAAAGGAGCTGATGGAAAACGCCGTAGATGCAGGGGCCACTTCCGTTGTTGTTGTAATAAACGACAGCGGCAGAACCCTCATACAGGTTATTGACAACGGCTGCGGAATGACACCGCAGGAGGCCGCGCTGTGCTTTGAGCGGCACGCAACCTCCAAGATTTCAAAGGCTGACGACCTCTACTCCATCCAGACATTCGGATTCAGGGGCGAGGCCCTCGCTTCAATTGCAGCATGCGCAGATGTTACGCTCAAGACCCGCAAGGAGGGGAGCGAGTGCGGAACAGAGGTGCATATTGCAGAGAACTCTATAATCTCCCAGACAGAGGCCTCATGCCCTGTGGGCAGCAACATTGCAGTAAGGAACATCTTCTACAACGTACCTGCAAGAAGAAAATTCCTCAAATCCGACAACGTGGAGTACCGCCAGATTGTGAGCGAGTTCACCAGGGTTGCCCTTTCACGCACGGATATGGAGTTCAGGCTTGTGCACAACTCAAAGGACATTTTCCACGCCACACCGGCAGCCAACCTCAAGCAGAGGATAACCCAGCTGTGCGGAAAGGATATCGCAAAGGACCTGATTACTGCACAGACATCAACCAATGTAGTAAGCATTACCGGCTTCATAGGACGTCCGGAGTACGCCAAGAAGAGCCAGACCAACCAGTATCTGTTTGTAAACGGCAGATACTTCAAGAGCCCCCTTCTGCACCGTGCAATCCTCAAGGCCTACGGAAACCTTATTCCCGACAGCACTTCTCCATCTTACTTCCTTTTCATGGAGATTGAGCCGGGAAGCATGGATGTGAACATCCACCCAAGCAAGACAGAAATCAAGTTTGAAGATGAAAGCGTCATCTTTGAAATAGTAACAGCCTGCGCAAAGGAGGCTATTGGAGAAGGCTCTTTCATCCCTTCAATAGACTTTGATACAGAAGGGGCACCGGAGATACCTGTACTGAAGACAGGCTTTGGAGAAAAGAGGACATTCTCTGCCCCTAAAATCAACTATGACCCGCTATTCAATCCTTTTGATGAGGAGAAGAGGAACGGGGCCAAATGGAACTCCTCAAATGAATGGAACAGCACCAGGGAAGATTTCGGGTCTACCCCGGCCTTTGAAGGAAATCCCATTTATCCTGCAGCGGAAAATACTGCTTCAGCAGGATATGACGGTTTCTTCTCTGAACCTGACGCCTGCGCCAACCCGCTGCTGGTGGTAAAAGGGAAATACATCCTCACCACTGTAAAATCGGGCCTCATGCTAATAGACATAGGAAGAGCCAGGGAGAGAATCTATTATGAGAGATACCTTAATATTATAACCACATCAAAACAGCCTGTTCAGGAGCAGATGTTCCCGGAGACACTTGATCTCGACCACAACTCATGCCATCTGCTTTTGGAGAATACTGAACTGCTGGATACCCTTGGCTTTGATATCCGTCCGTTTGGAGAGAACTGCGTGGTGGTATACGGCATTCCGGCAACCTTTGCAGAGCACAGCCTCAACATAAAGGAGAGCATAGATGCCATCCTGCAGGGGCTGCAGGAGATTGGCAAAGATTTTGAAAAGGAGCTTAAAGAAACAATAGCCCTGGAAATGGTGAAGAGATCTGCCATTTCAAGGCCTGCTGCAATAGGGAGCGCACAGGCACAGGAACTTATTGACTCACTGTTTGCATGCAGCGAGCCAAACAGGACCCCGCAGGGCAATCCCGTTATGGCAATAATGACAATGGACGAACTCCAGGGAAAACTACAATAAAGATTATGTTCAGCAGAAATTCCATACTGGCCAATATGCCTCCGGTTGTAAAGAACCTGATAATGGCCAATGTTATCGTTTACATCATTACTATGATAAGCGGAAACTTCATGTACGAGCACTTCTCGCTCTTCTACTTCAAGCCCCCGTTCTTCAAGCCGTTCCAGCTTGTAACCCATATGTTCATGCACGGAGGCTTTGCCCACATCCTGTTCAACATGTATGCACTCTTCATTTTTGGAAGTGTGCTTGAAAGGGTATGGGGAAGCCAGAAGTTCCTGTTCTACTATTTTGTAACAGGCATTGGTGCAGCGCTTATCCACCTTGGCGTTATGGCTCTGCAGCTGCGCGGATATATGGCAGACCTTAATGCAGGAGACCTGCTCGCACGTGCCCAGATACAGGACATCCTTGTTACCCCAACCGTAGGTGCATCAGGTGCAATATATGGTTTGCTTCTTGCTTACGGAATGCTCTTTCCAAACAATATAATGCAGCTTATCTTCCCTCCTGTTGCCCTCAAGGCCAAATGGTTTGTGCTGATATATGGCGCCATTGAACTTATGCTTGGACTGTCGGGAAGAGGTGGAGACATTGCCCACTTTGCCCATTTGGGAGGAATGATATTCGGATTCTTCCTTATCCTGTACTGGAAGAAGAACAACAGGATGTACTACTAGCCTATGCCGGCCGGAGTGCTGCAAGTGCCATTACACAAGTGCCATTACAGCAGAAATGAGGAATGGCTGGCGGCAAAAAGGGCAGGCTTTATGACAGAATATGAAGAAAAAGAGCGCAAGCAATAACAGCGGAGGCAGGAAACGTTCTCCCCTGCTGTTTGGAATCACTTTCAGGGCCATCCTGACTGTGGCTGCCGCCGCCATGTTCCTTTCCTACGCATCGGTATACATAAATCCTTCAAAATTCTCCTTCCCCCTTTTCTTTGGGCTGTACTTCATTCCTCTGTTGGGAATCAACCTCCTGCTGCTGATAATTGCACTGCTGCGCAGAAGCGCAAGCGCATGGATAACCATTGTTGCCCTTCTTCCTTCTTTGCTTTATTCAGAGCTGTTTGTAAAGATTGCCAGCCAGGAGAAAATTGAGGCCGTTGAAGGAGCTCCGCTCAAAATTGAAAGCTACAATATAGGAATGTTCTCATCGGCAGACGGCAAGCTTACCAGGGACGAATGCCGCAAGGAATTTGCCGCCCACCTGCGCGAGCACAATCCGCAGATAGTATGCCTGCAGGAATTCTTTGCCGAAAGCCGTACCCAGGCAGACACCATATTCGGGCAGTATCCGTACCGCCATTACCATCTGTTCAAGGTCCGCAACGGAAAGCTCTTTGGAAACATAATCTTAAGCATGCTCCCAATTGAAGAAAAAGGGCGCTTGAGCTTTCCAAACAGCACCAACCTTTCAATATTTGCAGACGTTGAACATGCCGGAGAGACAGTGCGCATATACAACAACCACCTTGAGTCATACAATGTATCTTTTATGGCCCTGGTGAACAAGTTCAGCTCCGGCAAGGCAATCTCGGGTGACGAACTGAAACGTGATATTGTGGATACCCACGAAAAGATGAAGGGGACATTCATAAAGCGCTCCGAGCAGGTAGGGCAGATACTCAACAACATAAACAGCACCAGTCACCGCTCAATAATCTGCGGAGACTTCAACGACACACCTATGTCGTACACCTACCACACCCTTGCCAAACGGAGAAAAGACACTTTTGAAGAATCAGGAACAGGCTTCGGAGGCACCTTCCGTCCAATGTGGCCGCTTTTGCGCATAGACTACGTCCTTGCACCAAAGGACGCCACATGCACCAGCCATACCATCCACAAGATAAAGCTGTCCGACCACTACCCCACCATTGCGGAGATTGTTGTGCCGCCATTGCAGAAAGATTAAGATTGCAGGTTTATTATCCGCGGATAATCTCAATCTCGCAGCCCAATCCTACCTTGATGATCTGTGATGCCGAGTGGGTGCTGTTGCCCTCGAATTCTGGAGCAACAATAAAATCTGCCGCATCTTTGATTTCTTGAGGTATCTCCTCAAATGTTGCAGGCGCAGGATTTCCTGAAATGTTTGCCGATGTAGAGACTATTGCCTTGTGGAACTTGCTGATGAGCTTGTTGCAGAACTCATTGTCGGGAATACGGATGCCTGCGGTACCGTCCTCTGCAATTACATTTTTTGCCAATCCCATTGCGCCAGGGTAAATGATTGTCATTGGCTTGTCGTTCACCTCCACCAGCTGGATGGCAATTTCCGGAATCTCCTTCACATAGCGGCCTACCATATCAAGGTCTGCCACAAGGGTGATAAGGCTCTTGCTGTCTGAACGCTGCTTGATTTTGAAAATTTTCTCAACCGCTTCAGGGTTGGTTGCGTCACAGCCTAGTCCCCAAATTGTATCTGTAGGGTAAAGGATAACTCCTCCCTCCTTTAGCACTTTTATTGCTGCGTCTATCTGCTGTTTCATTTGAATAAGTTTTTTACAAAAATAGTAAAATTTTTGCCAAGAGGTTAAGAGCATCAATATGCTCTGCAGATAGTTGTGAGATGATGAGTGTGCTTAACCTATGTCTGCGAAGGAGGGTTAAGTGCACCTGCATGGGCAAGAGTGCCCTAAAAGCAGTCTAGGCGCACTTAATCTCTTGGTGGAAGGCCGGGAAAAGGGAGAGCAAATGGCCGCCGGGAGGAGGAAAATCATTTGGAAATAAGCTGTTTATTTCCAAACTTTGCAGTGCTTCAATGTTTCCGCCGCAAGGCCCGGGTGGGATTGGGGAGAATGATTGTGTGGGGCCAAAATATTCTTTTTATGGTGGAGAAGGGATTTTCAGGGAGATCAGACAAA
>CALCHD010000250.1 GCA_937901105.1 uncultured Bacteroidales bacterium
AGTCATTGAACCTACAACGTTGGCTCTCTCTCTTGATTTATGGCATACGATTAGCGGGCAGCCAAGGATTCTTGAGTATGCGTTTGCTCTCTTTGCACCTCCCATATCTGGAGCAGCAATAGAAAGGTTCTCAATGTTAAGGCTTCTCAAGTAGTTTAGGAACAAGCCGCTTGCGTACACGTGATCAAATGGTACATCAAAGAAGCCCTGGATCTGGTCTGCGTGGATATCTGCAGTCATTACGCGGTCGCAACCTGCAGCTGTAAGCATGTTTGCAACAAGCTTGGCGCCGATTGAAACTCTAGGACGGTCTTTTCTGTCTTGTCTTGCCCATCCGAAATAAGGCATAACTGCAACAACTTTGTAGGCAGAAGCCCTCTTTGCTGCGTCAATCATAAGAAGAAGCTCAAAAAGGTTCTCTACAGGAGGGAAGGTTGACTGTACAATAAATACGGTTGCACCTCTTACGCTCTCGTCAAATGCAGGCTGGAACTCGCCGTCGCTGAAAACGTTAACGATAGATTTTCCCAAATCAAGCTTTAATGCCTTTGCAATTTTCTCGGCAAGATACTGTGATCCTCTACATGAGAAAATTTTAATCACGTGATTATGATCCATAGTCTATAGTGTATTTAAAATTGTTTGTATATACTCAAGCACTTCTTCTCTTCCAATGTGCTTCTCGGAAGAGGTTACAAATACTGGAGGAAGCTCCTCCCAATACTGCAGCAGCTCCTGCTTGTTCGCCTCAATCTGCTTTTCAAGGGCAGTCTTGTTCAGCTTGTCTGCCTTTGTGAAAATGATTGAGAACGGGATTCCTGCCGCACCCAGGCTCATGAGGAACTCAAGGTCTATTTTCTGGATGTTGTGTCTGCTGTCGAGAAGAACGAACAGCAGAGTCATCTCCTCCGATTCATTTATAAACTCGTTTATCATCTTGTGGAGCTTTACCCTGCCTTCCTGCGAGATTTTTGCATAGCCGTAGCCGGGAAGGTCTACAAGATACCATGAGTCGTTGATGAGGAAATGGTTGACAAGGAGAGTCTTGCCAGGAGTTGCAGAGGTCTTTGCCAGCCCTTTATGGTTGCATAAAGAGTTGATAAGGGAAGACTTGCCCACATTTGACCTTCCAATGAAGGCAAACTCGGGATGCTTGGCCTTGGGCTTGTCTTTCAGTTTCTGTGAACTGCCGGCAAAAATAGCCTTGGTAATTTTCATAGAATGTTCCAGTATTAGACTGCAAAGGTACAATATTTTTTCGTACCTTGTGCGAAAAATAAGCGAATGGAAGAGAAGTTGAAGCTGCTGGATTTGCAGGAGATGATAAAAAGGGGCATTGAGGGGGCAGTTCCCGGCACAGTGTGGGTTGCTGCGGAGATTGGAGAGTTCAATGAACATTATAGCGGGCACTGCTATCTGGATCTTATAGACTATAAGGAAGGGGGCCGCGGTGTGGCTGCCAAGGCAAGGGGAGTAATATGGGGCAATGTGTACAGGATGCTCAAGCCGTACTTTGAAACTGCAGCGGGAGTGAAGCTTGCAAAGGGGCTGAATGTGCTGATGAAGGTGCAGGTGAGCTTTTCGCCGGTATATGGCCTGTCGCTCAATATTTTGGATATTGACCCTTCATATACTGTGGGTGAACTGGAGCTCAAGAGGCAGAAGACTATTGAAAGGCTCAAGGCAGACGGGTGCATGGAGATGAATCCGTCACTCAAGCTGTGTGCCCTGCCGCGCAGGATTGCTGTTATCTCTGCAGAGACGGCTGCCGGCTACAGGGATTTTATGAAGCAGCTGCACCAGAATGAGAACGGGTTCAGATTCCATACAGAGCTGTTTGCCGCACAGATGCAGGGTGATGATGCACCCGGGAGTATCATTGCCG
>CALCHD010000251.1 GCA_937901105.1 uncultured Bacteroidales bacterium
GATGCATCAAAAGCCTGAAGAGCAACGCTCAAGCCTGCCATAGAACCGCTCAAGCCGTCTCCAAGAGGAAGCACATCCCTCTGGATAAGGATGGCAATTGCAGTAAGGGTACAAACAAGACCTGAATCAATAGAAGGGCCAATCATTGCAACCAAACCCTCTTTAACAGGCTCATTGTTCTTTGAAGCGCCGTGCATCATCGAAGCTGTACCAACACCTGCCTCATTCACCAAAGCAGCACGTCTGATACCAATCAATGCAATTGAAACAAGAGCGCCAATACCGCCGCCAACACCGGCCTTAACGGTAAGGGCATCCTTGAAGATTGCACCAAACACGCCCGGAACCTCATTAAGGTTGGTAAGAATGATGTACATAACCAAAAGGAAGTACATGATAACCATTGCAGGAACCACCTTGGTGGCAACCTTCGAAATTCTCTTGATACCGCCAAGAACCACACAAGCCACAATCACTGTAATGATAACACCAATGATGAATCTGAGGGTAAGTGTATTCTGCTCAGGGGTAAAGAAAATTGAAGTGATGGCCTCTGTAAACTGGTTACTCTGCATAATGCAAAGGGTACCAATAAGGCCGGAAATTGCAAAGAACACCGCAAGAGGTTTCCATTTAGGACCTAATCCCGACAAAATCATGTACATAGGACCACCCTGAACCTCACCTGCATCATCCTTGCCCTTATACATCACAGAAAGGGTACCCTCAAAAAACTTGGTAGCCATACCAAGAATAGAGCTCACCCACATCCAGAAAATGGCTCCTGGACCGCCAATGGAAAGAGCAATGGCCACACCGGCAATATTACCCATACCAACAGTAGCCGCAATGGCACTTGCAAGAGCCTCAAACGAGCTGATCTGACCCTCAGCCTTGCTGTTGTCATCAGACTTCAAAGCCTTAATGGCCTTGCCATAATACCTCAACGGAACAAAACCCGAATACAACAAAAAGTACAAACCACCTCCAACAAGAAGGATAAAAAGCGGATAACCGCAAACAAAATCACTCACAGCAGTAATCCACTGCCCCAGTGAAGCAAAAAAGTCGCCCATATGTATTTAAATTTTAGAATTTTCAATAAGCGACCAAAGGTACAAAAAAAATAGCGTTTTGCCTAAAATAACTTTACAGCATAAACCTCCTGAGCACAAGGCAACATCCCCTCCACAACAACCCTGAACTCCCCGCCATACAGCGGCACCACACAATCAAACTCATAAGCCTCTCCTGCTGGAATATCCACAACCGGGTTCCAGTAGATTGTAGAAAGGAAATTAGGATAATACTCCGCTGAAGCCGCATTGGCTCCAGTAAAGGCCAGCGGCCAGCTTGCACCGTCAAATGTAACAATGCTCACATTCTTAGGAAGACGGATGCCGCCCATGTTCCCCTTATAGGTTACAAAATTCACTACTCCTTCATAAATGAAATGGTTTAGCTGGTATCTCCTTGGATAAACCGCAATCTGTTTTACCAGCTGAGGGTCAAGCCCAAGGATGGTTGCATGATCGCTCACAGGCACACCATCTACCAGGGTAAGGCAAGGTCCCTGTGCACCCCAAATCACCTTTATCTGTGCTTTGCCATCCACTTCCCTCACCCTTGCAAACTGGACATACTCCCTTATAGTCTCCTCCAGATTCGGGAACCTGGTATACTCATCAAGATTGTAGACAAGCGGAGCATTGTTCCCCACAAAAGAGTGATCCTTCTTCATCCATGAATCCATAATGGTGTCTGAAACAAAGCGCTTTGAAATCTGCATTCTTCGGCCCCTCTCACGCAACGCCTTGTCCATCTCTCTGGAAATGGAGAGCTTTGGAATCTCCTTCACCATACGCTTGTACACCGGCTCCAGCACCTCCACATTATATGCGCTGGCAGTATCATTGGCCGAGGCACCCTCCAAAACACTCATACTGCTCTCCCTCACATCAAAGACAAGATCCCTCCTGCCCATTATATTTCCAGTATTGAACCTCACAACGCCATCCTCTCCAATCTGGTTTACAAACACTTCGCCATCACCGCCCATCGCACTCATATACAAGAATTTTCCGGAGCAGCTGCTACCATCCTTCCCAACAACCTTCACATCCATCACCTCTCCCGCATAATCAACCTCATCAACCTTCTCAAAATCGCCCTTCCTCTCCAACAATGATGTCATGTTGTAGCTTCCCGACAATTCCATCAACTTGTCTGCATGATAAACCGAAACATTCAGCCTCATCAGTTCACTGCTTTTGTTCTCAATCCTTATCCTGGCCTTGCCATCCTTCACATCACCAACCTTCACAGACACATCCCCACTCTGCTCCAAATGACCGCTCCCCGGCACAACAGCACCAACTGTAACGCCATCCTTCACCCTCCTGGCAGTAACGGTATTGAACACCGAGATGATCTTTCCATCAAACTCCGTAACGGCATCACCACCGTCACACTTGGTATAGGAGACTATGGAATAATTGCCCGTTCCAAACTCCAGCGGAATCTGGAAGACGCCACAACCACGTCCATTTATAAGGGCCACCTTCTGTGTTGCCGCTACCCCTTCTCTGGAGACAAACTGCAAATACGCCATATCACTCCCGTTTGAGAACTTACCTGTAGCCCCATCAATGCAATACACCGAGAACCACAAATCCTCGCCTGCTACATACACATCCTTATCTGTAGAGACATAAACACGCTCCTGTGCTATGGCAATTCCTCCTGATACACATATCAGAACTATAGATATGAATATTCCTAAAACATTTCTCTTCTTCATAGCTGCATCCTCCTAGAATTTGAAATTGAAGTTGACATAAGGAATAGGGGCTCCAAAAATGCTCAGCTTATGTCCTTTTATCTCACCCTTGTCATCTGTATCAAAGTATATTGAGTAGACATTCTTTCTGCCGGTTACATTGTACACACCCACTGTAAACGAGAAATGGGTGAAGGCCTTAAGCTTGTGGGTAGGCTCAAAGTTCATGGCAGCATCTACTCTGAAATAATCTGGTGTACGGTGTCCGTTCCTGTCTGAGTAGCGGAGCTTGTAGCCTCCATCGTACATATACTTGGCTACAGGAATGGTAATTGGTCTTCCCGATGCATAGTCTCCATTTATGGAAAGGCTTATCCTTTGGGTAAACTTGTAGTTGGCCACCAGTTTAACATCATGCGGTTTGTCATATGACGCATCATACCACTCTCCTCCGTTGATTGCCATATCACCCCTGTCTCCATCTTCCCTCAGACGTGTTTTTGAGTAAGTGTATGCAAACCATCCGTTAAGCTTGCCCAACGGTTTCTTGAGCATCAGCTCAACTCCGTATGCCTCGCCCTGTGTGGTTACCACATCTTCAGCTATGTTCTTGTTCATGATGAGGATTGCACCGCTCTTGTAATCGAGGTAGTTTTCCATCCTCTTGTAATATCCCTCCAATGAAGCCTCCACCTTGTTGTGGAAGATATTGGCATAAAGGCCGCCGGCCGCCTGCCATCCCTGCTGAGGGCAGATGTTGTTGTCGCTCAGCTTCCAGATATCTGTAGGGGACATTGCAGTTGTGTTGGACAACATATGGATATACTGGCTCAGGCTGTTGAAGCCCGCCTTGAAGGAAAGTTCGTCTGTAAGCATCATTCTTCCAGATATCCTTATCTCCGGATTGGTATAGGTGGTTTCACCATTCCTGAAAATGGAATATCTCAAACCATAATCAAGGAAGAACCTGTCTGATATGTTCCAGCTGTGGCTGAAATAGCCTGCCCCCTCCAGGGCATTCTCCTTGGCAAGCACATCCGGAACCACTAGTGACTCGTTTCCATATGGAAGATAACTGCCCGGAGCCAGGTCATAGTTTATTGCATCCACTCCATAGGTAAGGGTGTGGTTCTTGTTGAGCAAAGACTTGAACTTGAGTTTGCCGTATGCCTGCCTGATCTTGAACGAGAGTTCGTAGGAGTTTACCGGATTGTACTTGTCATAGGTGGCATAGCCGTACATATCGTATCCTGCCGCAAGTTCAAGTTTGTGCTTCTCGTGGAAGTTCCATCTCCATTTTATTGAGCCGTTTGCATTCTCATATCTGTAACTGGTATCAACACTGAACTTGAAGGCATCGGTAGACCAGTATCCGTTCAGATGGATGGAGTGTTTCTCGTTAAACCTGTGGGTGAGGCCGGCTGTTACATCGTAGAAGGAGGCTGTTCCGTTGTTGTATTCACTATTATCGGGAAGAATACCCAACAGCCAGTCGGAGTAAGTTCCCCTCACTCCGGCAATGAAGTTGGTCTTGGAGGTTATAGGTCCCTCAATGTGACCTCTGGCACTCAACAGGCCAAGGCCCAATGAGCCGGTAATCTCCTTGTTGTTGCCCTCCCTGCTGTTTACATCCAGCACCGATGAGATACGGCCTCCAAACTCTACCGGAATGGAACTTTTATAAAGCTCAATGTCACTTACTATATCAGGATTGAAGCCCGAGAACATGCCAAACAGATGAGACGGGTTGTATACTGTACCGCCATTGAAGAGTACAAGATTCTGGTCTGTTGCTCCACCGCGCACGTTGAATCCGCCGCCGGCCTCTCCTACAGATTTCACTCCTGGAAGGGTAAGGATAATCTTAACAACATCTGCCTCTCCAAAGACTACCGGCACTTTCTTCATGCGGTCCATCCTCACCTTCTCTATACCTATCTCGTTGTTGCGCACCTTGTTGGCACTTTCTGCAGAGACTACCACCCCGGTAAGGGAATATACCTTCTCCTGCACAACTATATCCAGGTTGCCGTCATTATACACTACAAGATGCACTTTGGTATCTTCAAGAGAGTATCCGCTTACATCAAGCGATGTCTCGCCAAGCGGAAGAAGGATCTTATACAAACCGGCTGCATCTGACTGCGCATATGTCTGTGTTGCCTTGTTGAACAGGTTAACTCCAATCACCGGTTCGCCGGTTCTGGAATCACGTACATAGCCGCTAAGATATGCCTTGCCACCTTTCTTCTTGTTGTTCTTGTCTCCTATCTGGTACACCTTGTTCTGGGAGACAGCTAGATTCTGACCTCCCTGAAGCAATGCGTTATAGTCGGGTTCCTGCTTTGGTGCAGCTTTCTCCTGTGGCTTCTCCTGGGCATACCAATTCTCCGGCAATGCCTCTTTAATTCCCATACCCTTGAGTACAAAAGCATAACCCTCCGTATATGAAACTGTGTATCCTTTTTCCTTAAGCTGGTCCTTTATATCATCAAGCAGTGTTGTACTGCCTACATTTACGGTAAAAGTGAGATTCTTGGCACCTTCATCCCCCATGTAGTAGATCTTCTCCTTGCTTACACGCTGCATCAATACAACAAGGGAATCCAATCCTATATTCCTGTGCACAAAAGAAGTCTGGGAGAAAAGAATTCCAATCCCAAGAAACAGCATAATTAAGGTCAGGCCGGTCTTTTTCATTGTCTACTCCTCCATAATTTTCATTACACCATACATTATGTCTTCAGGTTTCACACCCTTGCGCCTCTGCTCCTTTATGAATGACCTGATTTTACCTTTATCCTCCTTATCAAACTTAACCAGACTCTTCACATCCTTCACCTTATAAACCACACCGCCCTTTACCAGATAATATCTGTACTTGGTGGTAAAGATTTTGGTTATCTCTCCAGTAATGAAGTTGGCCTGCTCTGAGACATGCTTGTATATCTTCTTAAGCAGCAGTCCCTCTCCCTTATACAATACCTGATAATGTCCTTCTGCCAATCCCGCTATGCAGTTTGCCCCATACAAGGCCGTATAGTTGCGCTCACCAATATTGTAATCTCCAACCAGAATATTCCTCAACGCAATACAGTCTCCACTAACTCCAACCTTCACCTGCAGCTCATTCCTGTGTGCATTCAGATTCAACTGCAGACCGGAATATTTCTTACCGTTGAACATCACATCTCCTGTCTCAAACTCTTCTGAATAGGCATATACGCACCCGGTAATGTTATATGCATATTTTTCAGCAAGCTCGCCGCGAAAAATGGGAGCACTGTAATCTTGTGCATGCGCTGCTATTACGCATTGTACAAGTACAAGGATTATGGCAAATCTCTTCTTCATATGTTTGAATCTCCTTTTTTATCTTGGCCAAAAATCAGGTTTGGTACTGTTGGAATAGACTCTGCAGTCTACACAGCGGTGATAACTCCACCATGTAGAGAATTCATCGATTGCAAATACTCTATATCCTTCCCTATATTTTTCATTCCACCCTTCATCAAATTTGAATACCCGGCATCCTGATTTATAAAATTTAAGATCCGCCCAATCAACGAAGTGTCTCTTCTGAGTCTGTGTTGTAACGCTTACATATCCTATAACACGCTCTTCTGGGGTTGTCTCACACCTTATATTGCCCCTGAGATCTGTAGGCTGTGCTGCAAAAATACCACCAGTACTACCCATATTGCGCTGAAGGGTCTCCCAATAGATGTATGCATCCTTATCCAAAGCTTTCTGTGACACTGTTATTGAATAGAGGCCACTTACCCTGGTATCAGTTTGTGCAATTCTTCTGAGGACATATTTGGAAATGATATTTTCAGAAAGTTTTTCTGTACTGGTTATACAAATATCTGTTGAGGATGCTTCACTCCAACAATAACTCCTCTCCAATGTCTCTTCCCATGTAAGATTCCTCAACTTGCCCGATTGCGGAGTATATTCAGCAAAAGGGGTATATACAACATGGCTCTCCCAATTCTCAATAAAATTCCATTTGCAATACAATTTACCTAGGCTACTATTATGGGTAGTAACCTCTACATTTACATATGTCCCGTCGTCAGCCATAGACCAGGTAATTTCATCAATCGGAGGTGAGACCATCACCTGCTTGAACTCAGAAACATACTCTCCCCTATCTGGTATGGCAATATACAATCTGTACCTGTCGCCCACATCCAGATCTCTGGTATCAACCTCAAATACATTCCTGACTTCATCAACCTGCACTCCATAAACAACATCCCCACTCTCAGACTCCACATTTACAGTGATTCCTGAAGGCAACTCTTCAGTTACACCTCCAAGAGTTTTAGTAAGACTGAGTGTTACTTTGGTTATGCCTCCAACAATAATGTCTCCATCCACAACCACCTCAGGTTCATTCAAACCTGGCAGGTCCTTATCCTTTGGATTGTAATCGTATATGCAAGACATCAGACATATACAGCCTGATAGTATAGCTGTTATTTTTCGCATCATAGGATGATTATTTATAGTTACAAACGGTATATCTGCAAAATTTATTTAATTCTAACTAGTGTATACTTTATATTAAAAACACTATTATTCCTTGTGTTCATCATTATTTTGTTCCATTAATTTTCTCAAGAAGGTGTCAATATTGACACTTCTATCCAATCCCAACTTGTTCCTGAGAGCACTTATTTTTTTGAAGTAATATGTCTTCTGCTCCATATATGATGATATTTCACTTCCATTTAAGCCAATACAATACAGACAACAACAACCAATCTCCCACTCATTCAATTTTTTACTTTTTAAATATTCTATAAATTGAGGATGAGAAATAGTAAATGAATCGCTCATTGATCTAAGGAAAATAGCTTTATCTTCCATCAATTTTTTTAATTCTTCGGAGGCTTTCCCTGAATAAGTTCCCGAAATGTTTGCTGCTATATATGCATTAAGAACATTCAATCTATTTTCCAAAGACAATCTTATCTGTGATGGAATAAGTATCTTGTGTTTTCCCCTTTTTAGCAGCTTTTTCAGCCTTTCGTGCTCAATTAGGGCCTGATTGTATTGGCTCTGGTACTGCTCAATCTCATTGGCCATCTGCAACTCTTTCTGCCTATGTCTTGCTTTTATGTTTTTTATAAATCGTTGTAGTAATAGAAACATTAACAGACATACCATTAAAGCCAAACATAACAAAGCTATATAGTATCTTTGGGTAAGCTGTTTTTCCCTCTCCACAAATCTCTCCTCTAAAAATCTTGTATCACACTCACTGCTCTCTAAAGCTATTGTAGCCAGATACTCGTTGTATTTTTCCAATGCATCCATGGCCAGTTTATAATCTCCCTTATTTTTGTATACCTTATATAAGATACTATAATATAATCCAGGCTTTGTTTTATTATATTTATCATATAACTGTAAGGATTGCAATGCAGAATCATACTTATCCAAATAGCAATATGATCTAGCTATTATCACCCAGTTTATTCTGCTTTCAGATTTTACATCATTTAAATACAAGTTGATTATTGACTCTATTTCTTCAACTTTTACTTTCCGTTTGATACAACCTGCAAGTTTATTTGAATAATAGTTGCTTTTCTGAGTAACTGACAGTTTTTCCCAATTATCCTCTAATACTGAGATATACTTATCAGCACCTTCAACCACTCCTCTTGTAGAAAAATTAACTAAAATATTGTTTACAGCTCCAAGATATCTGCTTGTATCATTATTCTTCAAATAATATGATGCCGCCAACTCTACCTGCTCAAAAGCCTTAACATAATCATATACTCGGTTATACACCATTGCCTTTGAATTATACAAAAGGCCAACATATGTAAGATCTTTACATTTTGGAACACACTCTTCCGCAATCAGATAATTCTCCATTGCCTTTTCGTAATTCTTGGAATTAAAGCATATCCTTCCATTATAAAAGTATGCTTTCATCTTGTCCTCGGAAGCTCTTTTACCTGAATAATATTCTACAGCAATGGAAGTAAGGCTGTCGTCTGTTGCATCTATATAGTTCTTATCAAGAGCTATGGCTTTTAACAGGGCATAGCGTGCTTTAGTGCTTTTGCTATCTATATCTCCCATATTTATGGCATTAAGCATCATTAAAGCACTATCTGGAGTTTGGGCTATACATT
>CALCHD010000252.1 GCA_937901105.1 uncultured Bacteroidales bacterium
AAGCTGGATTTTTCCAGTCCGGCTGAGAAATGATACCCACGCTGTAGCCGTGGGCTTCTAAAACGCGGCTGATAATGGCATGACCAAAGGACGGGTGATCTACGTAGGCATCGCCGATGACATATACAAAATCGCATTGACTCCAGCCTCGATCCAGCATATCCTGCTTACAGATAGGAAGAAAGCCCATAAAAGACCTCCAAATAACAATTTTCTCTCAGTATATCACTTTTCGCCCGGAAAGGGAAGACCTACAGATAAAAAAGCAAGTATTTTCAGGCATTGACAAAATCAGTCACATTGAGTATCATTGTCCCGAAAAAAAGTAAAATCGATACGGAGGATGCTATGCTGGTCTATTTGCAAATGGTCGAAACTGCGGAGCAAAGGTCGCTGCTGGAAACTTTATATTTGACCAACAGACAGCTGATGTATGCGGTTGCTTTTCGGATTCTGCGTAATCAGGAGGATGCGGAGGATGCGGTACATCAGGCATTTGTAAAGATAGCGGAAAATATTACAAAAATTTCTGATCCTAACTGTCCAAAAACCAGGTCTTTTATCGTTACTATAGTAGAGAATAAAGCGATTGATATCTACAGGAAGCGGCATCGCTCCATTAATATCGGTCTCGGAGAGTTGGTTCCCGTTATGCAGGCTCCCTATACCGGTACCGGAAGGCTCGGTCGATGCATCGCGCAGCTGCCTCCTACATACCGCCATGTTCTCGTGCTGCACCACATCTATGGCTACAAGTACAAGGAGATTCTTCTTCACTACTTTGTAGGCGCTGCAATTGAGAGCAGATATTAACAGACTAACTTAAATAACTGATATAATAATGAATTCCAATACAAAATCGATTTCACCTTGGGCATGGATTTCAACATTGTATTTCCTGCAAGGTATTCCGTATTTTATGGTGAACACTGTTTCTGTTATGATGTTTACCAAGATGGGTGTTCCAAATGGTGAGATGGCATTCTTTACCAGTTTGCTATATCTTCCTTGGATGATCAAGCCTTTCTGGAGCCCATTTGTAGATATTTTCAAGACAAAGAGATGGTGGACAGTTTCAATGCAGTTGATTATGGCTGCTGCTTTTGTATTGCTTACAGTAACTTTGCCAGTGCCTGAAGCAGAGCAGATAGCAACATCAACTACACCTATGAGTATGTTCTATATAACTCTTCTACTATTTGTAGTTACAGCTTTTGCTTCTGCTACCCATGATATTGCAGCCGACGGTTTCTATATGTTGGCACTTTCTACCGGTGACCAGGCTCAGTTTGTAGGTATACGATCTACATTCTACAGGTTGTCAGGATTGTTTGGTCAGGGTGTACTTGTTGCAATTGCTGGTATGATTGAGACAAATAGCGGAAATATTCCACTATCGTGGAGAATTACCCTATTGGTTACTACAGCCCTATTGGGAGTGTTGTCATTGTATCATACTTTCTTTTTGCCAAAACCTGCTGCTGATAAATCAACTTTGGGCGATCAGAAGGCATCTGCAGGTGCAATTTTTGCAGAGTTTGGACGTACTTTCAAGACATACTTTATGAAGCCTGGCGTTGTGTTGGCAATTGTATTCATGTTGCTTTACCGTTTGCCTGAGGCATTCCTGCTTAAGCTATGTATGCCATTCCTTGTTGCAAAACAGGAAGTAGGAGGTTTGGGTATGAGTACTGCCAGTGTTGGTATAGCATATGGAACAATTGGAACAATCTTCCTTACAGTTGGAGGAATCCTTGGCGGTGTATTTGCATCAAGAATAGGTTTAAAGAAATCTTTCTGGATAATGACACTTTGTATGACATTACCATGCGCTTCATTCCTTTACCTTGCAATTTTCCAACCTACAAATATTGCAGTAATTTCTGCTGCAATTTCAATTGAGCAGATTGGCTATGGATTTGGTTTTACAGCGTATATGCTTTATATGATGTACTTCTCAGACGGAGAGTTCAAGACTTCCCACTACGCAATATGTACAGCATTTATGGCTGCCAGTATGCTTATCCCAGGTATGTTTGCTGGTTTTATACAGGAGGCTTTGGGATATGTAAACTTCTTCTGGATGGTAATGGGCTGCTGTGCTGCAACGGTACTTGCAACAGCACTTGTTTACAATAGAGTTGATCCTTCATACGGAAAAAAATAAAAACGGATGAAAAGAATTTTGAATATAATTATTGCTCTTGTTGCTTTTGCAGTTGTAGTGCCATCTTGTACTGCAAAAGCAGACAAAGAGTGCTGCACTAAAGAGGTTGTGAAGACAGGTATTGATGTACTTGAGTCAAACGGTTTCAAACAGCTTCAGGGCAAGAAGATTGGTCTTGTGACCAATCCGTCGGGAGTAAACAACAAGCTTGTTTCTACTGTAGATATTCTTGCAAATGCTCCTGGCGTTGAGCTTGTGGCCCTATATGGTCCGGAGCACGGCGTTAGAGGTGATATTCACGCAGGTGACAAGGTGAGTGACGATGTAGATCCTAAAACTGGTGTTCCAGTTTACTCTCTATACGGCAAGACCCGCAAGCCAACCCCAGAGATGCTTAAGGATGTTGATGCAATCGTATATGACATTCAGGACAACGGCTGCCGTTCTTTCACATTCATCAGCACCCTAGGCCTTCTAATGGAGGCTGCTGCGGAGAATGGCAAGGAGGTTATCGTTCTTGACCGTCCTAATCCGCTTGGCGGAAACAAGGTTGAGGGTAACCTTGTAGAGGCAGGCAACTTCTCTTTCGTAAGCCAGTTTGAGATTCCTTACCTGTACGGCCTTACTGTAGGTGAACTTGCAATGATGCTTAACGAGGAGGGTATGCTTAAAGGAGAGAAAGGTACAAACGACACAATTGTGAAATGTAACCTTACAGTAGTTCCTATGGAGGGATGGAGCAGGGATATGGTATATACAGATACCAAACTTCCTTGGGTTCTTCCTTCTCCTCACATGCCACAGGCAGAGACTTCATACTACTATCCTGCAACAGGTATCCTAGGTGAGCTTGGCTACATGTCAATTGGAGTGGGCTATACTCTTCCTTTCCAGATGGTGGCTGCACAGTGGATCAATGCTGCAGAGTTTGCAGATGCGCTTAACGCACTTGCACTTCCAGGCGTTACATTCAGGCCAATCAATGTGAAACCTTTCTACTCTGTGGGAAAAGGTGAGAACATGGGCGGTGTCCAGATCTACATTACAGATTACGAGAAGGCACACCTTACTTCAATCCAGTTCTACATCATGCAGGAGGTTGCAAGAATGTATCCGGAGCATGAGGTAATGGCCAACGCCGACAAAGGCAGATTCCGTATGTTTGATTTGGTTTCAGGCAGCAACTTCATTAGAGAGAAGTTTACCGAAACCCAGCAGTACAAGGATATTGAGGCTTACTGGAACAAAGATGTTGAGAGCTTCAAGGAGAAATCTGCAAAATACTACTTGTACAAGTAAATAGTTCTATATAGTAAAAATTGAGAGGGCTTTCCGCAAGGAGGCCCTCTCTTTTTTCTTCCCGACAGATTTTTTCTTTAGCGGTTGAGAAGATATTCCCATCGGGGGACGACGCAGTCTCCTCTGCTTCGTCATTTCTACGTTGCACTCCGAAATAACTCGCAACCGTCGAATGAGGTCCCCCTAAAGGGAATATCTTCTCAACAGTATAATAAAAGTTATTGTCGGTATTCAAAATTTGAGAAGGTGTTGGAACTGCCTGCATAATTCGACGGTTGCGAGTTATTGCGTAGCAATGACGAAGCAGAGGAGACTTCGAGCAGGTAGTTTCAATACCCTCTCAAATCTAGGTGCAGAATGAATTACTTGTTATGTATATTGTAGATGTACTCGCGCAAGTTCACCCGGGTACTGTCTATAAATTTGGTGTAGACAGGGAGGTTGGCGCTCTTGTACAGCACTTTGCCTGGCCTTATCTTAAAATCATCAATGTTGCCTGTAATATCAATGCCAAGCCTCAAAGGAAGCGGTGACTTGATTACAGAAATATGGTAATCAAGATTCATGTCCATATCCTGCTTGCCGCTTATGGCGGTACTGTAGCGGTCCATCACCATCATGAAAGGATACACCTCAATCTTGTTGTCCTTGATTGAAAGCTCTACAGAGATGCTGTCTACAAGGTTCCTCTCCCTGTTCTTGAATTTCATCATCTTGGCAATCTCGGCAAAGGTTTCGCCGTCCATAAGAACAAGCGAATCTCCTTTTATGCGGGCAACACCCTCTACGGTAGAGAGCAGGAAGTTCATGTTGGTATCTATCTGGGCAGTTGCAGCCATCTGGCTGTTGAGAATGCCGTCAAAAGATTTCATCATTGGAAGCAATGAATCAATTTGAGGGTACAGCTTTATGAACTCACCCACATTCACATCCTGCAGCTGCATGTCAAAGCCAACGCTCAAGTCTTCCCTGCTGGCGGTCTTGTAGAAGGCATTCAGGTCCATTGCCCCGGCAGAGGTCTGGGCATTGAAATCCAGAATCTGCAGACAACGGTCTTTAGAGCGCACCTCGCCGCTTGCATGTTTGAGAATAATTGACGAGTAGATACCATAGTTGATATTCATCTTAAAGTTGGCCTCAATATTCTTTGGAATAATGAAAAGCGACATCTTTTCAAGGGTGTCATTGCTCTCAATTGCCACTGCATCCTCAAGGGCATCAGCGCTGGACAGTTTCTGCAGAGAATCCAGATATGCGGTGCTCTTGGCCATGAACTCGGTGCCGGCGTATGCCGCCTTTGCAAGTTCGTTGAAATTAAGGGTATCTGCATTTATGGCCATATTTACCCTCAAGCGGCTGCCTCTGGTAAGGGCACCCCTGATGCCGGAAATGCTTCCTGATGCATCAAAAGATGATCTTCCCGACAAAACCTTGCTTCTGTCTACCCTTAACTCATTGAGATTGAAGGATACTTTGCTCTCCACAGCTCTGGTTCGGAGTGGGAAGGCAGGGGTTGAAAGCCTCATTGTGCCGGCTGACATGTCGCCGCCGACCTCCCATCTGTTCAGCAGATGGAGGATACCTTTGTCGGTGAGCTTGAAGTTGTAGTCATCCTCTGAAAAATCGTCGGGAAGACGGGTATTTCTTCCTCCTGAACGTTGGGCAAACCAGTGCCTGAAGAGGGAATCTCTTGGAATCTGCGGATACATCATTTGCAGCGAGTCCTGAAGTTTTGCCATGCGGGCCTCCCTCATCTTCAGCTCTGCATCATTCTTGTGGGCATTTACATTGAAGGCACCCTTTGCAATTGAGAAGAAATGGAGCCCCTGGCGGGCCATGATCCTCTCTGTTGTGGATGTAAGGGTTAGAGAAGGGATTGAGACATCCCCTTTATATGGCAGGATGCTGAACCTGTTGCGGGTGTCTGCTATCCTCATGCTTATTGAATCTATGCTTTTTATTACAAGCCTTTTGGCGCTGAAAGAGCCCTTGAAAGGTTTTACGGCGCGGGAAGTTGTGTCAAACAGCGAGGCCTCGTTCCTGCCGGAAAGGAGGATCTGGTTGCCTTCAAGGTGCAGGGTGTCTGCATATTTTATGCAGGTGGAATCTACCTTAACAAATACTCCAATCATCTTTGTCCCCTTGGCAATGGTGGTGTCGCGGGTATTTACATTTGAGCCGAGCCTTATGTCTGTACCATATATGTTGCAATAGATATCCTGGGATGGGATTCCCATCTCCATCCTTTCTGCATTTACAGATCCTTTTATGTCTGCCTTGGCCAGATTATATAAGGTAAGGTTTGACAGGCGGGATTTCACGTTCAGCTCTGCAGCCATTGAACCGCTGCCATGGATGTCGGTTTCCGGAGGGAACATTTTTATTAGCGAATCAAGGTTCACGCGGCTGTTCATGTATATGTCTATATACGGATTGCGCTCAATGTCCTTCACATACCCTTTGCCGTATAGGGCAATTCCGTCTCCGTCAACCAGCATCTTGTTTATGATTACCATATTTGAATCCGGTATTGACGGCCTGAAGTGATATTTTCCGTTAAGGTATACCTCCTTTATCTTCTCCTTCATCCCCTCAAAAGATATGGCGCTTGACGGG
>CALCHD010000253.1 GCA_937901105.1 uncultured Bacteroidales bacterium
GCCTTCTTCCTCCCGGCTCCGGAGCGACCGTTTCTTCAGCTCTGCCATGGCTTGCACCAAACGCCACTTCTCTGCAGGCAGCATTCTGCGAAGAAACCTCTCCATCAATGCCTTTGTATCTTAGGGAATCATACCATTTTTGATATAAAATGTCAATAATATTACAACTTATTTCTCATAATCTTACCGCTGATGGTCTTCGGCAGCTCAGTGCGGAATTCCACAATGCGGGGATACTTATAGGGCGCAGTATGATTTTTTACATAGTTCTGGATCTCTTTTTCCCACTCCTTCATTTTTGTTTCAAGGGCTTTCTTGGCCTCCTCCTTCTTGGCAAGGTATGCGGCAGCAGCCTCCTCTTTCTTGGCTACATAGCTCTTGTACATTTCCCTTCTCATCTGGTCGTAGTCTGCTTTCCACTCCTCTTTTTTGCCCTCATACTCCTTAAGCCACTCCTGTTTCTTTGCCTCGTAGGCCTTTACAAGCTGAAGTTTCTTATCGGTGTATGCAGCATATGCCTCATCCTTCATTTTGCTGATAGCCTCAAGTTTGTCGGGATGAATGCACACCTTGGCAATAAGGGCTCCCTTCTTCATTGTTACAACAGACTCTGCAACACATCCATGGGTGTTGATTACAGTCTCAATCTCCTCCGGATAGATGTTCTCACCGCTCGGGCCTACAATCATGCTGTTCAGGCGGCCTCTGATAGAAAGCCATCCTTTCTCGTCAATGTGGCCAAGGTCTTTGGTCCTGAACCATCCGTCCTCGGTAAATGCCTCTTTGGTTGCCTCCGGGTTCTTGTAGTAGCCAGGCATGATATTAGGGCCTTTTGCTACAATCTCACCCTCTCCGGTAACAGGGTCAGGGTTGTTGATCTTGAGCTGAACACCTGGTACAGCTGGTCCTGTAGTCTGCCATTTAACCAGGTCTGGTGTTGCACCGGCAAGGAGAGGTGAACACTCTGTAAGGCCGTATCCTATAGCATATGGGAAGTTTGCCTCAAGAAGGAATTTCTCTACGGTGCCGTCAAGCTTTGCCCCTCCAATACCGTAGAATCTCATTCTGCCGCCAAAGGTCTCACGGAGTGTCTTCCCGACAATTTTATTTATGAGTTTTCTTCCTATTGCCGAACTTCTGTAGATTTTTGACATAACTGCATTTGAGTTGATCTTTGGAAGTATGGCGTTCTTGTAGATCTTCTCAATGATCATAGGTACAGTAAGCATGGTTGTTGGCCTTACCTGTTTGAATGCTTTCATAAGAAGCTTCGGTACAGGCGGCTTGTCCAGGTAATATACAGATGATCCGGCCAGCATAGGAAGCAGGAATGAGAGGCTGAACTCCAATGTGTGTGACAAAGGAAGCACAGACAACCATACATCCCATTCGTATGATGGCCTCATCTTGTTGGCAATCCTTACGTGTGAGCAAAGGTTCTTATGTGTAAGCATCACACCTTTCGAGTTGCCGGTAGTGCCGGAAGTGTAGATGATTGTAGCAAGATCCTCTTCTTCAGAATCCATCATCTCAACATCTGCATTCTCAAGTTCAGTGCACTCTACACCTTTGATTACCTTGAAGGTGTCAACCTCTATGATGAACTCAAGCTTCTCCTTCATCTCGTCTGTAAGCTTGTGGGCAAGCCTCTGCGATACAAAGATACCTTTGCACTCTGAATGGTTTATAATGTTGTTGATCTCGTCAATAGAGAAGTCAGGCAGCATAGGAACAGCAATCTTGCCGTAAGCTGCGCCGCTCATGAAAGCCACGCCCCAGTTAGGCATGCTCTGGCAAAGGATGCCTACTC
>CALCHD010000254.1 GCA_937901105.1 uncultured Bacteroidales bacterium
GTCATTTTCTCCTTCGGTAAATCTGCGTATTCTGAGAGAATAAAGAATACATATAACTGCAAGAACTGCCACTGCAATTGAAAGAATATATGAAAGTGCGGGAAGAATTTCAAGAACGCTGTTTACGGGAGCGTCGAGAATATCATCAAGAAGTTCTTCTTTCTCCTCATCATTTTCATCGGGAAGATCATACCATCTTGCTCCCTGCAACCTTGCCTTCAGGTATTTGCACATTGGGTTGTTGATTTTGCATCCCTCATTCAGAATTTTCTCGTAGGCATCCTGGTCTTCCATTTCGTATTCGTCATCAAATCCCACTGCTGTAGCGTAGTCTGCAATTGCTTCTGCTACTCCCCATTCGAGGGCCTTGCTGTACCACTCCTTTGCAGCAGAAAGGCATTCTGTCCTCTCAATGGCCAGACCTTTATAATAGTACCACATTGGATTGTCACTTTTTGCAAGCAGATTGTCTATGAATTCAAGTGCCGCTTCAGGGTCCTCCACTGTACCGCACAATCCGTACAAAAGATTTTCAATATGGTATTTGGCAGCAAATTCACTCCCTTTTGCCAATGATTTCTCAAGCAGCTTTTTGGACCTTGCAAAATCAGATTTTTCAAGTTCACCATAACGGATCATGTCTGCAATTACAGCTTCTGCATCTATAACACCACCGGCTTTTGCCTTTAGGAGCAGTTTGTGCGCGCTTTTTGCCCAGTCATCCTCATCTCTTAATGCCAGCAGCACCAATGCCTTCTGAAAGCATGCTTGAGTGTTACCCTCATCTGCTTTTTCATAAATCTCCTGCACCTGTTCATAAGAGAGGTTCCTTACATATATGTTGGATAAAAAATTTCTCATATCTTTCGTTTGATGAATAATTTATGTACCGGGTTCATTTATTGCAAATGTACATAAATTAAGTTAAATTTGGCATCAAATACTTACTCCTATGAAAAAGCACATTTTCCTGGCTGCAGCTTTTCTGCTGTTGAGTTTCCAATTGTTTGCACAGACACCTGTATATCTTACCAAGGCATATAAGCCGGTGGAGAGTGAATACTATAAAGCGTATTCTTCCCATGAGATTCAAGGTGGTGATACCTGGAACAACTGCTTTGTCCTGAGTGTGATAAACAATTATTGTGGCCGTGCGGTATTCAATCTGGGAGGCAAATATGAAACCATCTCGTTCATAATGGGTCCGGATAAAGGTCATGGAAAATGTGACCCTAATATCGTTCAGATTCATGCAGACGGCAAGAGAATTTTTGAACATGTGGTACGGGATTCAGATCTTGCAGAGCATTTCACATTGAACATCAGTGGAGTTGACAAACTGGAGTTCAGTCTGTTTAGACCTCAATGTGAAGTCGCTTTCTGTGAGGTTGCGCTTTGGACAAAGGGGCAGACACCGCACGACCTTCGCGGAAAACACGATCCTGAGGTAAAGTCAAGGATGCTTTTCAGGGATATTGCCCCTTATCGTATAAACTATTCCTCAAGTAATACTAAAGGAGATAGTGGCCGTCACACATTGGTAGGTCCTGACAAAAAAACCAAGTCCATAAAGATCGGAAACAAGGAGTATGACTACGGACTGTGGCTTGGAATGTCGATGCAACTTATCGGTGGCTGGGAAAGTGAAACTGACTTTAACATCAGGGGACAGTATGAGACCTTGCGTTTTGTTGTCGGACCTCTTGCGACCGATAATGGCAATGATACTTCGACAGGATGGGTCAGCGTATTGGGTGATGGCAAGATTCTTTATGAATATGAAATCAATGAGGAAAGCATTGCCCAGCAGGTGACGCTTGATGTCAAAGGGGTCCATAAACTCGCCTTCACAAGCGAACAGGCAAGCGGCAGTCTTGATGGTGCCATTGTCGATGCATGGGTTTATCCTAAGGGAGAAGCTCCGGAGGTGGATTCAGGGACAGGTGTCGCTGTTACGGCCGATGCACCGGACCCTCGTCTGAAGGAACTTCCGGATGTGTGCAAGCTCATCAGCAATATTCCCCCATATTCTCTTCGTAGCCAGGTTGAATACCAGTTATATGAAGGTGTTTCAGATTATGTGACATTTTCGATGGGTGGCACCAAGTTCAACGAGGGCTTCATACTTTATAATTTAGCCAGTTTTTTAGACGATGACGTACGTTCCCATGCCTTATTCGATCTTGGAAACGAATTCGATTACGTGAGTTTCACTGCCGGATATGTCAGCAAGAGTTGGGTGATGGGCAATGATGTACTTAGCGTTTATGCTGATGAAGAATTGATTCTTCAGGTCCCTCTTCACTCCACTTATCCTAACCAGAAATTTGTTCTCCCGATAAACAAGTGCAGGAAACTGAAATTCGAAAGCAGCGGACAGAGTACGATGGATGTCGCGGCATTCGGAGTTGCCGATCTTGTGGTATATCGTGGAGAGCCTGTTGAGAACGACCTGTTCGTTCATCCTGTACCGGAATGTCCGGATGAGATAGATCTTATTGACCTTGGAGCACCTTATATCCACTATGTGAGTTCATCCAGGAATGGTGCCTTTGTAGATGGAAAATCTATGAAGAATTATTTTACAAGATACGATAACAGCAGGATCTACAAAGGTTTCGTCCTTCAGACCAGCACGCATTTCTCGCTTGACTTCGGCCCGCTTTCCGGTTCGGATGCTGTGGGTGCAGGTGCCATCGGTGCTGCTGCAGTAGGTGCCTCATTCGTAGCGACAGGAGCTGCTGTAGGAGGTGTTACAGTGGGTGCAACTCTAGCTCCTGTAGCTCCGCTACTTATGCTTGCTGCGGGTGGAGAAGCGGTTGAGAATTCGTGTGCTGCTTTCAATACTTATGGCCAATACAACAGTGTTACGTTTACCGTAGAGTGCTTGAGGAAGGAGGGAGACACCCAACTTTTGGGGCCTGATACCATGCAGCCAGATATAAGTGAACGCAAGGAGAAGCTTCTTATAGGTTCAAACCTGAATGTTGTAGCAGAACTTGATGTGTTTGAAGGTATGCAGCCGCAGACTGTCACAGTTCCTATTGAGGGATGTGAGCAGTTGATGTTCTGGCTTTCAAATACCAACGGAACATCTGCTGCCTATGTTTTCCATGATATTAAACTGTCAAAGAAAAAAAGCGGACTAGTTGTTCCTGAAGATATGCGTCCAGCCCTTACAGTGGTTACTGAGCCGGTATGGACTTCCCTTACCGTTCCTGAAGGTTGGGAACACCCGGGAAAAACTGGAGTAAAGGTAATTGATGACTTCATCTGGGATTTCACAGATCTATATAGTGCGGTACAGAAGGCCCTTACAAAAAGGGCTCCGGGTTATAATGTATATACCTATTATCTCGAAACTGAAACAGGTCAGATATGCAAGGCAGTGAAGCTGTTCACTAAAGGTGAGGAAGTGGCAAGCGGCTCTGAAGGGTGGAGGATTCCATATACTCTGGGTGAATACAAATATGATTTTGATGAGCTTGAATCTTTGAGGGAGAATGTAGCGGACCTCTTGCTGCAACTGCCGTCAGCCAATGTAGGTCTGGTGGAATTGGGTCTTGGAGCCATTTCCTTTGGTAAAGTGATGAAGAAGGCAAACAAAATGCTTCTTGAATTGAGAAAGGTCATTAATGACATGTATAAATGTGCACGCGCAAATGAAGCTTACCTTGTTACTCTATTGAATTCAGCAATAGATATAGATGGCCGTGTATCTTCGGAAAGGACCATATTTGCCCCTCTATTGCCGGGTGAAATTCCTCCTGAGGGAGAGACTGCCAAGGTGCGTAACTTTTCTGAATGATAATTTGTCTTGGATACAGGAAATATAATGAAACAACACTTCAATATAGTTAAGATAGAGACATCCGTAGATTCGGGAGTGGGCAACAGGATCAAGTCTTGGGAACATTTTGATTCTGATCTTCTTGTGCCGGGAAATACTTTTACTGTGTATGGCCGGGAATTGACTATTGTATCAATTGATGAAGATGTGATGGCCTTTGACTATAGAGACCGCACATTCAAACTCAACCGCCATTGGCAGGTACTAGGTACACCGGAATTTGACACATCGAATGAAAGGCTTTCAAAGCAGGCCAGAAACGTATTCTTCTTCAGCATAGACCGTGATACGGAATTGGAATGGTCAGATAAATATGCAGCAGAGCTGGTTGGCCAAATGACCAGGAATAATGAGGAAGGAAAATTATGGATGAATATTCCGCTGGTCCGCGAGTTCATCCACGAATTGAAAGATGTTGCTCCTTTCAGATCTGAAATCATCAATCCTGCCTATAAGGCACATTTCATCGCATCTCTGATAGAAAACGGCTATATAGACAAAAGGGAGACACCACGTCTATTCCAGTCGTTGTGCGAATTATACAGGCTCTACAGAGACTTTGAAAATCCATCAGACTATGATGACTACCTAGAGGAACATTTTGACAAGAATTATTTCAGACAGGTAGACAAGTGGATATACAGCTTGGCAATGATTGTCAGTGATCCGCAGTGGGAGCATGCAATTCAATGTTGGAATGGATTGGGTGGAATGCTTAAGGTGGACCCTGTCCAGGCAACAGAAAGGTGGGAGGAGATTATTTATGATGTAGAAAAGGAACTGGACGTGCAGTTGAAGGATGAGCCTCGCGGGATGGGATTCTGCCACAGCTATTGGAGTGCAAAGAGAGCGGCATTGGCCCGTAAAGGCATTCAGTGGCGGAGCCCGTCAATGATGAATCCTAAAGTAATGTTTGACTAGATCAGAGACTATATGGCAATTAAAATCAATCTACATACTACAACAGAAGATCTTGCCGGTAAAAGCCACTGGTGGGGTTTCCCTGATTTGCCTGAGGATTTTGAATGGCCTTGCAATAATGATGGCGACCTGCTTACATTCATCTGTCAGATTAGGCTGGAGGAGATAGCTGAATTTGATCATGATTGCAGACTGACTCACAAAGGTATGATCTGGTTCTTCGCTGACCTGGACTACTTCCTTGGCGACCTTGATGCACCATGTGGAGGAACAGGTGAATGGGATCCAGGTACATTCAAGGTTCTCTACTGCAAAGACACTACGGACCTGTTTACTCATGAATATTACTGGGAGGATGGTGAGCCCGCTGTTCTCACGGGAGAAAAGATGACCTTTGAGCCAACTGATGATAATAATTTTGGTTTCAAACTTCTTGGAATGCCAGCCATGACAGAAGGTTATGAGAATGAAAACGAAGGCTTTATCTCATTGCTTCAACTTGATGAAGAAGAAAGATGGGGGCTCCGTTTCTTTGACAGTGGCACAGTCAACTTTATGCTACCTATAGATTGCGCAAATGATGATTTTTCCAATGTTTCATTTGTCCTGCACTCCTTGTAAACTCCAAACAAAATCATTTAAATTTAAAAATTTATGAGTTTTCACAATTACAAGTTTCTCCTCAAAACATGTGCGTCATCCGAGAACGAGGTGACAGGAGAAGATATTGACCTTGTAGACAGCTTTGAATGTGACCTTAATGGAGTAATCCTTAAGGAAGGTGTCACCTTATTTTCTCCAAGAAAAGAAGAATGGAAGCTGTATGGAATTGAAAAATTGATTTTTCCCGATTTCAATTTCAAGGTTCTTGAAGTCCTAAAAGACGGTTTGGTATTGGAAACATCTTTCCAGTACTCATCGTATAGTTCAAAATTCAAGATTTCGTATGCCGAGCCAGAACATAGGGAGAGTTTCTGCTCTGGAAGATATTGCTATTCCTTCACACTTACTCTTTTAAAAAAGTGAATAAATTTCCGGCCATCAACGTCTGAGCAGGCCACCGGTCAGATTTGATATCTCATTGAGGACATTATCAAGGTCCTCCTGGAAATGGAACGGATGGGTGTCGTACTTGTTGTCTTCAAGGGCAATGATTACGGCACCTCTTATTTCTTCACCGGTTCCATAAAGCATAGTGCCGATTGCGTTGTCCGGCAGGTCATTGGCATAACCATTTCTGTCTGTATACATGGCAACATTATAGCCTCTGAATGCACAATTCTTGGTGATCCTATTCAATGTTTGGGAAAAATGAACTGCGTCAAGACCCTCTGCATCTATAAGTTGACACATCTCCCTATATGACATGGCAAATACATCAGCTTCAACTATGGAAGCAACTCCCGATGGTTTAATGACAATTACAGAAGGGGATACCTGAGTCTTTTCATCGGGATGATTCTTCTTCCATAAAGGGAGCCATACCTTTTCAATATCATCACCGTATCCCATTTCAATATAGGTATCCTTTTTCCCGATAACATAATCAAGCTGATCTTCAATACCATAGCGCAATGCATCATACCTGAACCTTAGAAGCTCATCATCAGATATGGATTCAGGATTATCAAGAGTTTCCGCTGACTCAATCACAAGATTTGCAGCCTGATTGAAGCCATAAGTTATTGCAATGTGGGCATATTCCCTTCCCATGCGCAGGTCAATGTCAAATCCTAATTTGCCATTAAGCAATGCATCCGCCAAAATATACGCGCATACACCACTGCCCAGCGCAATGCCTTTGGCGAGATTTTTTTTCATATTGCGGTATATATCGAGCCTTTCGTCACCGCTTAAAGACTCCCATCTGTGCTCATTCTCAAATCCCAGTATCAGGCAGTCAGGCACTCCCAGTTCAATACCCAATTCCATCAGGGTCTTATAGTATTCCTCATCTCCATTATTCAGATATATCAGGGCAATGTCGTATATTGGGGCATAATGACCATTGATGATACACTTGCCGTATGCTTTGAGAGCTTTATCCTTATTTCCATTATAATTGTAAAAGTCTCCAAGCTGCTCTGTCCACATTATGGATTCGCTGTAGGCTGTAGCTTCCCGCTCTGCCTGCGCAATGGCGGCTTGCGGGTCTGCTGCCATCTCAGATGTGCCAAAGAACAAATCTCTGTTGTGTCTTAATTTGGCCAGAATGCTCCCTTTTTCAATTGCCTGTGCAGTCAGCTCCCCGGACAATTTGCGGTCCATGACAAACATCTCTTTTTCTTCATCATATGCCTCTCCAAGCCAGTACATTCTGGATATCATCTGAATGGCATCAACTATCCCTTTGAAAGCTGTTTCTTTAAAAATACTGAAGGCTTTTTTAAGTGAATCACTGTCATTCTTACATGCCCAAAGCCATAAACCGTATGCATATTTTGCGTGTGGTCTCTCAGTGGCTAGAAGTTCGTTGCCAATAGGTTCAGGCAACATCCTTAACGCATTTAAATCGAGCAGACTGCCCAGAATCTTTTCATCATTAAACTGGTCTGATTGCCAGTTTGTGTACTTCTTGTGTTTGAGGCTGTGTGCAGCGTCATCATTTATCCACCATCCTCTGAATTTCTCATCCCAACAATTGAGTACCTCCTTACGGGGACCGGGTTTGGTATTTGGACGGATCAGTCTGCCTGTACTGTCATAATCTCCCATCTGTGCCCATTCCCACGGCTCATATTCACGGATAAACTGCATACTCTCATACCACACTCCATACCCGGAGCGCACTCCATGCTCAAAATGTCCCTCGTATTTGTATTTCTTTCCGGAACTGGTTGAGTATTCCATTATACCGTGTCCATGAGGGCAACCGTTGTCATCCTTCTGGCCTGTGTATGATTTCCTGATAATTTTGGAGATGTTTTGTGGTAGTTTCATAGCCTGCAAAATGGGTTGTTACAAATATAATGATATTATGCAGTTTTTGACTAATTTTGCAATTAAATTAATATCGGCATTATGGAAAGGGAAGAGTTGCTTAAACTGATTGAAACAAAAAGGATTATAGGAGTTGACCTGTCGGGAGAAAAACTTGAGAGAATTGATTTTACAGGCTGTACTCTGGAGAGGGTAAATTTTAAAGGGTGTGAAATGATCCATTGCCGTTTCAGGAATGCAACGATTTCCTGGAGTGATTTCAGATATGCAGAGATTCAGCATGGTACTTTTGAAGGGGCCCAGATAAATTTCTGTGATTTTTACAGGGCATTCATAGATGGTGTTGTTATTTTCAATGGCAGTTCATTTTCAAATTGCAGCCTTAACAAGACATATCTTGGCGATTGTGCAATAATCCGTAAAGAGAATCTTAAGGAGAGCCGTATTCTTCAGCAAAACAGGGAAGAATACAGGAAATTTTTGGTTGACTGGCATATGTACGGAACTGGTGAAAGGACAAATGACCTTAATGTGAAATCAGACTGGATTCCTCAGGCCGCTGTAGATGCAAGATGGGCTGATGCAGAGGTAATCTATAAGAACTTCAATGCATTATGGACAGGTAAAGGTTATATTGCAGACGGAAACTGGGCTTATGTTCAGGGTAAGAGGATGGAGCGCAGGAGGATGATAAGCGAACTGTCTGATGGTAAAATTCCTTTTGGCAAAAAGTTGTCCAATATTTTGCATATCGCAACCAATTTCTTGTCAGACCTGTTTTTTGGCTATGGTGAAAGTATGACCAAAATGATACTGACCTACATTCTTACTGTATTTTTCTTTGCCTGGGCATTTACAGAGAACGTTTCATTGCTGGAATATAGCCAGGCATTTGGAATCAGCCTGAAGAATATGGTAGGAATGGACTCTGATATCCTTCAGGATGTGTCGCCACTTGTGGATATGCTCAATGTAATTCAGACAACTATAGGTATTCTCCTTACAGGAATCTTTGGATTCATTTTGGGAAACAAAATCAGGAACCAGTAAAAAGGAAAAAGCTGTCTACCAAGACAGCTTTATTCCTATATAGCCGCTACGGGGCAGCATTGGTCCGTACATGTAACCTGAATCACGGTCAACCCCTTTGTCAAAGTCATCCTGGAAGGAGTTGAAAATGTTCATTATACCGCAATTTGCCTGAAGAGTTACCCCCTGGAAAAGGGAAAAATCCTTTGCAAGCTTAAGGTTCATATCAAAGAAAGACGGTGTTGTTACAGCCATATCTATCTCTGTGCCCGAACTTTCCATGTGCTGTACAAGCATTTTTCCGGTATATGTTCCTG
>CALCHD010000255.1 GCA_937901105.1 uncultured Bacteroidales bacterium
GCGTGCTGAAGAACTGTTTTTCCGCAACCAAACGGACCTGGAATAAATCCAGTACCGCCTTCAGCCATTGGATTTAGTGTATCAATACATCTAACACCAGTCTCCATAATTCTGTATGGCCTTGGTTTCTCCTTATAGCCGCCGATTGCTACCTTAACCGGCCATTTCTGAACCATAGTAACATTGTGGTCCTCACCGTTCTCATCTGTTACAACAGCAACAACATCAGATGCCTTATAGCTTCCCGACGGAACTACAGATTTTACTGTATAGTCACCTTTGAAGCTGAACGGCACCATAATTTTGTGAGGAAGCCATCCCTCTTTAACTTCACCAAGCCAGTCAGCGGCAACAACTTTGTCACCAGGTTTGGCGATAGGGGAGAACTCCCATACCTTGTCCATATCAATAGGAGCAGTATACTCGCCCCTCTGAAGGAATACACCAGTCATTGTAGAAAGGTTGTTCTGCAAACCGTCATAGTTGCTGGAAAGCAGACCAGGTCCAAGTGTTGCCTCCAACATGAAGCCCATGAACTCCACGTCGTTGCCTTTCTTCACACCACGTGTACTCTCATAAACCTGAACAGATGCAAATTTTCCGTTCACTTTTATGACCTCTGCCATAAGCCTGGTGTCGCCAAGCTTAATGTAGCATATCTCATTTTGTGCAACAGGACCATTTACCTCTACTGTAACCAGGTTGGCAATGATACCTGTAACTTTTCCTGTGGTACTCATATATTTTTAATCTAATATTTTATTTCCTATTCCTTTGAAGGTTCCCCTTACTTCATCTACCAGCTTGCGGAACATCTCTTCACCTGCTTTAGCATCAAGCTTGTTCCATCTGTCAATAAGTTTTCCTTTGGCCAGGAATGCCAGAATTACATCCATATTGAACTCGCCGTATTCATTCAGTCCGCTAATGTAGTCCCATTTGAAGCTGTCCAGCTGCTGCTCCTTCTCAAGAATATTCTTGTTGGCAAATATAGCCTGAAGCCTGTTCAGCTGCTCCTCATTCAAGTTAAGGTCTGCATTGTTGGCCGGACTCACTTTATATGAATCTGCATCGCGCTCCATTTTACCTGCAACATAATCCACTTTGCGGTTCCTTATTTCAAGGTCAAGTGCAAAGTAAAGTCTTATGAACCTGTTCTTGCAGTTCAAGGCTGCACGGTAAAAGTGGGCATTCAGATTCTCCTCATTTGTACCAAAGTCAAACCACTCAATAAAACGGCGGTCCTTCTCACTGCTGCTGTTGTAGATAGATTCTCTTACAGTGTCATAAGAAAAGGCCTTGTTGTCTCCGTTCAGTACAAGCTCGGGCAGTCCTGCAATAATGTAATGATAGTTTCCCATTATTGTCTGTCAGTGATTATCCAAAAAGAAGCTCTTTGGTTTTTGGTCTCAAATACTCTGCAATGATATTCTCAAAATCCTTGTCAGTAAAGCTTAACATATAGCCTTCACCTTTAGGGGCAATCTTAAAACCGCCCTGGATTCCCTTGCTGAACTGTACATCAACACCTGCACTGCAGATTTTTGCAAGCTGCTCTTTTGCAAACTGCTCTAGATCTGCCTGCTTCTCTGCAGGAAGAATGATATCCAAAGCAACTGAATCTGAATTTTGGGGATTGAAAGCACTTACAACAGATTTAATGATCTCCTTCAAAAATTCAGTCTCAGCAACTGCAGCTTTTGCTGGAGCAAGGGATTTAGCTGTAATGACACTCTCAATCTGCTGCTTTACAGCAGTGAAAGCCTGCAATGATGCCATCTTCACATCATTCTCTGTTTTTGATTTAAGTTCAGCAGCCTCGCTCTGTGCCTTTGCCAGAATCTCTTGAGCCTGCTCCTTTGCCTGTGCAATAATCTGTGCAGCCTCATTCTTGGCATTAGCCTTCATCTGCTCAGCCTCTTGCTTGCCTTTAGACAGTCCCTCATTATAGAGTTTGTCTGTCAATTCTTGCAACTTGTTTTGCATATATATTGTCTCCTATTAAATTTTAACAAAAATGACTACCAAAGTTATGTAATTTTATCCGAATATCCCACTCCTTAACTAAATTATTATCACAAAATAATCCGTTTCCGGTATTGTTTTTCCTTACTAGTGAGTGCGCCTTTGTGCACGAATTGCCACTTTTGTGCACAATGCCCATTGGGACGACGTCTTAATGGGCATTTTAGAACAAAAAAAAGAGCAGCAAGTGATTGCTGCCCTTTTTCATTTCAAGTATTGTTGGGATTATGCAAGGAATGCAAGCAGGATACCTGCAGCAACTGCACTACCGATAACACCTGCTACGTTAGGACCCATAGCGTGCATTAGCAAGTAGTTTCTCTTATCATACTCCAAACCTACGTTATTTGATACGCGTGCTGCATCTGGAACTGCAGATACACCTGCGTTACCGATAAGCGGGTTGATCTTGTTGCCCTCTTTCAAGAACAAGTTGAAGAACTTCACAAACAATACACCTGCAAATGTTGCAACAACAAATGAGAATGCACCAAGGATGAAGATCTTAACAGAGCTCCACTGCAAGAATTTGTCTGCCTGTGTTGAAGCACCTACGGTAATACCGATAAGGATAGTTACAACGTCAATTAGCGGACCGCTGGCTGTGGTAGCAAGACGTTTTGTTACGCCTGACTCTTTAATAAGGTTACCAAAGAACAACATACCCAATAGTGGAATACCTGAAGGTACAATGAATGCTGTTAGAAGGAAACCAACGATAGGGAACAGTCTCTTCTCGGTAGGGGATACTGCTCTTGGAGCTTTCATCTTGATAAGTCTCTCTTTCTCGGTAGTAAGCAGCTTCATGATAGGAGGCTGGATTACTGGAACAAGAGCCATGTAAGAGTAAGCTGAAACTGCAATTGCACCCATCAAATCTGGAGCAAGTCTACCAGACAAGAAGATAGCTGTAGGACCGTCAGCACCACCAATGATACCAATTGCACCTGCCTCTGTAGGAGAGAAGCCCAATGCAAGAGCTACAATGTAAGCGCCAAAGATACCGAACTGTGCAGCAGCACCGATAAGCATCAATTTAGGGTTTGAGATCAATGCAGAGAAATCTGTCATTGCACCAATACCCAAGAAAATCAACGGTGGATACCATCCTTGGGCAACACCGCCGTAGAAGATGTTCAAAACAGAACCCTGCTCGTAAACACCAACATTAAGACCTGGGAACAAAGGAATGTTACCAATAAGGATACCAAAGCCAATAGGGATAAGAAGCATAGGCTCCCAGTCCTTTGTAATGGCCAGGTAAATGAACACTAGTCCTATGACGATCATGATAAGATGCGCAAGCGTAACGTTTGCGAATCCTGTATACATCAGGAACTGGTTCAAGTTATCTAAAATACTAGCTTCGTAAACCATAATTAACCAATTATTACAAGAGGTGCACCCTCAAGTACTGAATCACCTTTACCAACTTTAATTGCTGTTACTGTACCGTCAGCAGTAGCCTCAATGGCATTCTCCATTTTCATAGCCTCAAGAACCATTACAGTCTGGCCTCTCTTAACTGCATCACCCTCTTTAACGCAAACGTCAAGGATAACACCTGGAAGTGGAGAAGTTACTGCAGTGCCTGCACCGCCTGCAGCAGCAGGTTTAGGAGCTGGACCGGCAGCAGGTGCTGGAGCAGCTGCTTTAGCAGCAGGTTTAGCAACTGGAGCAGCTGCTTTCTTAACTGGTTTGTCAAACTCAACTTTAAATGGAGTACCGTTTACCTCCACCTCAGCCATTGAGCCATCTACCTCGTTAACGGTAACATTGTACTCGTTGCCGTTAATTTTCAATTTATATTCTTTCATTGTGTAAATTTCTTTAATGGATTATTTTTTTCTTTGTGGAGTCTCTCTCAAAGTGTAAATTTTAGAACTCCAAGGTGAATATGTTCTTGATACCTTGTTGATTGTAAGAACGGTCTCCTCAAAGTCGTGAGCCTCATTCTCAATCATGAACATGTGGATAGCCATAGAGATTGCAGCATAAGTCTCAGCTGAAACCTGACCTGATGTATCTGCTTTCTCTTTATTTGCAACATCCTTAACAGCCTCAACAGCATTCTCAGATTTCTTTCTGATGTGGAATTTACCAATCTGCTTGAATACAAGATAAAGGATTGCCAATGCAAGGAAAGTAACACTCATTGCAGTAAGGGTCAACCAGATACCGGTAGGATCTGACTGAGCCATCAATGCAGATTTAGACTCGCCGTCCATTGTAGCATTGTTGGTGCTAGGAGTAGGGTTCTCCATTTTAATCCAACCGTGATCAGTTGAAGTGTCAGCATTAGCCTCTGCAGCTAGCTTTGAGTTTCTGTATGATTTATATACAAAGCTCTGCTCTGCTGAAGAACCGATTCCGTCAACTTTTCTACCATAAGACTTGTTTGTGTCAAGTGCAGGGAACACTACTCTGTCAATAACGGTTTTACCGTCTGCTGCAGTGAAGATGATCTCTTTTGCACCGTCCAAAGTAAATCCAAGATGGAAAGTTCCTCTGTTGGCAACACCGTCAGCCCAGAAAAGGATGTGCTGGCGAGGCTGAACTTTGGTAAGAACGTCACCTTTTGGAATCATGTACATTTTTAGATTCGCAGTATCTGTTGAAAGATAACATCCTGCGATATCTACAGTACCGTATGAAGTGTTGAAAAGCTCAATCCAGCCGCTTCTGTAGCCATAATCATCCTCAAAGCCCTCTGTGTTGGTTACAAGAACCTCATTAAGGCGCATGTCGGACATATTCTGGGCATTCAGATTAGAAGCGCAGACAAGAACTCCCAACAACAATATTAAACTGTAAAATTTCTTCATTTTAATTGTAGTTTAAAATTATAGAGGAAGGTTATCGTGCTTCTTAGCAGGATTTGAAAGTTTCTTGGTCTGAAGCTCCTGTAGAGCTCTGATAATACGGAAACGTGTATTTCTTGGCTCAATTACATCATCAATGTAACCGTATTTAGCAGCGTTGTAAGGGTTTGCAAATGCATCTCTGTACTCCTGCTCTTTCTCTTTAGCGAATGCTTTAGGATCTGCAGCCTCTTTCATCTCTTTACCGTAAAGAACCTCAATAGCTCCAGAAGGACCCATTACTGCAATCTCACCAGTAGGCCATGAGTAGTTGATGTCACCGCGAAGGTGTTTAGAGCTCATCACACAGTATGCACCACCGTAAGCTTTTCTAAGTACAACTGTAACTTTTGGAACAGTTGCCTCACCGTAAGCGTAAAGAAGTTTAGCACCGTGAAGGATGATTCCGCCATACTCCTGCTGTGTACCAGGCAAGAAACCAGGAACGTCAACTAGGGTTACCAATGGAATGTTGAAAGCGTCGCAGAAACGTACGAAACGTGCAGCTTTTCTTGAAGAGTTGTTATCTAGAACACCTGCAAGAGCTTTAGGCTGGTTAGCTACGATACCAACAGACTGGCCGTTGAAGCGTGCGAAACCAACAACGATGTTCTTAGCGTAGTCTTTATGAACCTCAAGGAATTTGCCCTCGTCAACGATAGCGCCAATTACCTCGTAAACATCGTATGGTTTGTTAGGGTCATCAGGGATAATCTCGTTAAGTGAATCCTCAAGACGGTCGATAGGATCTGTAGTCTCAACATATGGAGCCTCCTCCAAGTTGTTCTGAGGGATATAGCTCAATAGGGCTTTGATAACCTCAAGACCCTCTACCTCGCTGTCAACTGCAAAGTGTGCAACACCACTCTTGGAAGCGTGTACGCTTGCACCACCAAGCTGCTCCTGTGTAACATCCTCACCAGTTACTGATTTTACTACTTTTGGACCAGTCAAGAACATGTAGCTGGTACCTCTGGTCATGATGTTGAAGTCTGTTAGAGCTGGAGAATATACAGCACCACCTGCACAAGGGCCGAAGATAGCAGAAATCTGAGGGATAACACCTGAAGCAAGAATGTTTCTCTGGAAAATCTCTGTATAACCTGCAAGAGCGTTAACACCCTCCTGGATACGTGCTCCACCAGAGTCATTAAGACCGATAACTGGCGCACCCATAGTCATACCTTTATCCATTACTTTACAGATCTTCATTGCAAAGCTCTCTGAAAGAGAACCGCCGAATACGGTAAAGTCCTGGGCAAATACGTAAACCATACGGCCTTCGATTGTACCTCTACCGGTTACAACACCGTCTCCAAGGAATACGTTCTTCTCCATACCGAAGTTTGTACAACGGTGAGTTACAAACATATCAAACTCCTCAAAGCTTCCCTCATCTAGAAGCATGTTGATTCTTTCACGAGCAGTGTATTTGCCTTTTTCGTGCTGTGAGTCAATTCTTTTTTGACCACCGCCAATGCGTGCTTTCTCACGTAGAGAAATCAACGCTTTTACTTGTTCGAGTTGATGGCTCATTTTATAATTCTTATAGTTAAGTTTAATTGAAATTACATTTTAGAAGGATCCTCGCAAAGCTCTGTAAGAACGCCGCAAGTTGATTTTGGATGAAGGAAAGCGATGTTCAAGCCCTCTGCACCTTTTCTAGGAGCCTTGTCAATAAGCTGAACCTCTTTAGCAGCCATCTCATCAAGTGCTGCCTGTACGCCGTTGGTAGCAAATGCAATGTGATGAACACCCTCGCCTTTCTTCTCAATGAATTTAGCGATAGTACCCTCTGGAGAAGTGCTCTCTAGAAGCTCAATTTTAGTCTGGCCGATTTTAAAGAAAGCAGTTTTAACTTTCTGGTCTGCCACTTCCTCAATAGCGTAGCATTTTAGACCAAGTTTCTCCTCGTAGTAAGGAATAGCAGTCTCCAATGATTTAACTGCAATACCAATGTGCTCAATATGTGTTAGTTCCATATCAATATGTATTAAAATGTTAGATTTCTTCTACAAACATAACGCCTTCCAGAGCACTTAGCTTTTCCATAAATTCTAAATGACTTTCTTTATGCGGAAGTCTTAACGTAATAATTGCCGCCATCTTTGCACCCATGGTATTACTCGACTGCTCCACTTCTACATCTTCTACTTTGATATTGTTTTCTCTTGCATAGATTCTCAGTTCTCCATCTTCAAACAGCAGCACCCATACAGCTTCTGCCACCCCCATAGACTCTGAAGTAAGATTCAGGTTCCACGTATAGTCCACTGTATTTTCGCCTTCATTTCTTATATAGTAAGTATAGGCAAAATAGGTGTCATTGTGTTCCCCATCAATCTGATCAATCTCTGTAGGGATATGGCTGATAGAAATACACGGTACTTCATCTGCCGGTGTTGCAAACAACTGGGTTGTCGGATTGATAAATTCCTTGTTATCACTCAATGTAAACCCTTCTTTGAACATTTCCTCCGACAAGTTTACTGTATAATGACCTCGCATATACTGTATAATGGAAAACAGAAACAAAATGATCAAAAAAGCTGCAAGAGAAGCTAACAAAGCTCCCAGCCAATGATTATACAACCACGGGAAAACCTTGTTGTATTTATCAAAGTACAGACCAAGAGTACTTGCAGTCAATTCAAATTCCCGCTTACTCTTGATCCCTCTGGCTTTCATTTCTTTACGAAGTTTTTTTCGACCTTTCTTAATGGCCTTTACTTCATCTTTCGATAGTATGACGCCAGCTCTCTTCTTTTTAAAGAATCCTCTTTGCTTTTTCTCTGCACCTGTAATCTTCGGAGCTTTCTCCGGAATCTTATCTTTTTCTTTTTGTGATTCCAAGATTGTAACCTCCTCTGCCTTATTCCTGGTTCATCAAATATCGGATCAGCTCATCTTCTGTCAGTTTTATTTCTCCTGACGGCCAGTCAACAGCCATAATTCCATGAGTTTTTAAATCATGGATCGTTTGTTTAATGTCCTTCCAACCTTCTGAATCTTTCGCAATCCTTACCTTTGTAAAACCAATCTCCTGCAGCAACTGTACAGGAACATCTTCCGGATGATAATTATCCAGTACCATTTCAACTCCCTGGCCTATATACGAAGCAAGCAGCTCATAAATTCCCTGCTCTTTAAGAACCAGGCTTTCCTGAATAGTCATCATCAGTTTCTTTTTATCAATTCCTGTATCTGTGTACAGTTTTTCCAAAGCTTCAGAATGATCTCCACTGGTATAAAATGCCGAGAATACCGGCAGTAGAATTCCTCCCGAACGCAATTCACAGTTCTTCATCCTTACAATTGCATCTGCGGCTTCATATAAGAAATATACCACAATATCTTTTGTCATGCCGGTTCTCATCAAAAGAACTTCTACCTCTTCCGCTGATTCCCTCACATCTGGCTGATCCAACACGCCACCAAACCATGGTGTTGCTTCAAGTATGAATGTTTCTACAGATTTTCCAGATACAATCTGTCGATAGGTCAGTCCGAACGGTCTGTCTTGTCTACGTTCCACAAGCGGAACTGTTTTCGGCATTGTTTTTGTATACTGAATATACTTTTTATAAACATTTTTTAGTTCTATCTGACGATCCATAAACACTTCAATCAGCTCTGATGAAAACCTGGTTTCATCACCTTGAAGGATTAGCTCCACAGCTTCTTCAAACGGTGTTTCTGATTTTCTTTCACAAACTAGCCGATCTAATTCTTTCGCAAGACCTACAATCTGTCCTATCAGACTGATTTCATTCTTCTCGTATCCATAAGGAAATCCTTTTCCATCCCAATGTTCCATATGGTATTCGCATGCATCCTGAATCATCTTATTGGATACACTAACTTTGTCTCCGTTTTCCCCTTGGAGTCTTGCTACCAATTCTTTTCCTTCTACAGTATATCTACAATAATGATTCTTTTCATCAAGACTCATATTTTCATCCCAATTCAGATAACTCTCCGGTTCCATAGCCTTGCCAATCTGATGATAAAAGCCGCATTTGTATGCGATTTCCGCATAAGCTTCATCGATGTAAACCGGTGCTTCCTGATCCTTGAGATAGTAGGTTGATTTACAGACCCCCTCAAACAATACCTGTGTATAATCTGCGACACGAACGGATTGCTGTCTCATAGCAGGGGTCAGTGCACGGAATGCCTCATCCCAGTTTCTGTATTTTACATATTTTAGAACTTCTTTTACTAACTGCATCTTTATCACTGCTTTCTAAGACTAATCATCATCTTCAATGTTATAGTCGATCATTGGTGCACCATCGTAATCCTGGCTACGCTTCTTATGATACCTGTAAAGGAAATAACCGCCAACACAAAGAGCGATCAGTGCAAGAGCAAGCAGTACAGTTTTTAAAATCTTCCATAGACCGGATATATCTGTTTTTGATTTTTCCTTTTCGTCCTCCTTAACCTTCACAGTTACCTCCGCTTCCTCCAGAAGCTCATCAAGCACTCTCTCCTCTGTAGTTTCCTCCTCTGTTTTCGGTTTTTCTTCTTTTCTTACGATTGTAGTATTTTCTTCCACTTCTTTTGTTGTGGTTGTGGTTTTATCTGTGGAAGATACTGCGGAAGTTATTGCCTCATTTGAATTTGCTGTTTCTGATGTAGCAGACTCTTCCTCTTTTTCTGCTTCTGTCACATTTGCCGAACCAACTATAATCTTTTTTTCCTCATGTAATCCCGAAGAATTGTACTTCCCTTTTTTGTCGGTACAACCTCCGGATAAGGTTACAAGATATTCTCCATCTTCCACAAAAGACAATTCTACAGTAATTGTCGATTTTACAGGCGTTCCGTTGCTAAGCATGAACACTTTGTTTCCTGATGCACCATAATATATTGTGTTGATTTCATCATTAGTCGTAATCTGGACATTCTCCAGATGAATCTCTCCGCCATCCACAGCCGCAACACTGATTTTTCCTTCCAGTGTCTGCATATCCCAAACACGAAATGTTATACTTCCTTCTTCTGCGCCTGCCTTAAATTCTGCTGTACGCTCTTCTGCATATACAGTTTTAGCTGGACATAACATAAGCAGAATCGTCAGCACTGAAAATAGTAATTTAAATTTCTTCATGATTCCTCCCGACTAATTCAACACGCTTTTATAGACTACTTCATCTATCGGATCCCAGTAAATACATTTTCTGGTAATCAGTAATGCATCGTTGGAATCATAAGGCTTTCCTTTTCCATTCATATCCGCTGCAAGTTTTGTTGGTTTATCAAGAATTCTCTGTTCTCCGGTTGCTAATCCAAGATAGTTTAAACAAAGAAGGGTAATATCTGATTCATTCACAACTCCATCTTTATTCACATCCCCCATCATGATGATGGTATACCGCGTCTCTACCTCTTCTCCATCTTCACCTTTGGAATAGCAGAGCACAGTTGCCCCATTTGGCACTTTTGTTTCACCTGTCATTCCTTTATTTTGATAATCTAAATATGCTTCTACGCTTTCACCCAGACCATTTTCGAATTTTACGTTTTCTACAAATTCATTTTCACAAATTCCTTCAGGTTTCACGTCTAAGAATACTCGTTTATTCTTAAGATCTATATAGGATTCTCTGATCAGATCATCATCTTCTGCAACAACTGGTCTGACATCCCATTTCGAAAAGCTCTTCTTTAATTGCACTTTTGCACGATAATGCTGA
Source organism: uncultured Bacteroidales bacterium (assembly GCA_937901105.1). Lineage (GTDB taxonomy): Bacteria > Bacteroidota > Bacteroidia > Bacteroidales > UBA932 > Egerieousia. The sequence continues at coordinate 10,589 of CALCHD010000255.1, forward strand.
TTTTCAAACAGAGTGAGCACTTCTTCTTTCGTAAAGGTATAGTAACCGATACTTCCGTTATTTACCCTCTTTTCCTGCCCATTGATGATATAACAATAGTACTTATTTTCATCTGTATCATCCGAATAGGCCGGAAGTTCAATTACTCTGTCTCCGTCATATTTGAAAGTTGCCGCATATTTATTCAATCCAGCAAATGTTACCGTATATTCCTTTGGTGTGTATACAAGACTTACACTTTCGTTTTTGCCCATCACTGTACCCGCCTGTGGAATTGCAGTTTCCACCAGATCGTAAAACTGTTTTTCTTCTTCTGTCAGTTTCGCGGCTTTTTCAAGCTCTCTGATATATTCCCGAATCTGTTCAACATCCTCTTTTTTCAGGGTGTATGCACCATTCTCCAGAATATAATTAAATTCTTTTATTTTTTTTGCCCTTGTTCCTACCTTAACCGAAACAGCAATCGTTCCACTCTTCTCACCATTCTTGCGAACAGAACTGTATGCATAAATGCCATTGGAAGCGTCCACTGCTTCTACCTGTCCTTCCAGTGAAATCAGCAGTTCAATTAGTGATGAAAAATCTTCATGCTCAACCTTTAATGCTTTATGCGGTCCTTCTAGCTCTGATGCAAGAAATTTTAACTGTGGAATCAGATTCTCTACTTTTGGTTTTTGTGCTGTCAGACTATAATCAACCAACAGTTTGTCAAACCCTGGATCTTTCACAATCATTTCCAGACATACTGCAACAGTTTCCGCCTGTTCCGCAATTTTTTCATATGATTTATTTCTATAATAAACAGCCAAAGACCAGTCGGAATCAGCACATAAATTCATATAGGTATAAAGTGCCAGCTGATCCTCCGTATCACTCCATCCCCCATTTCCCATCTTCTTGCCGGAAGACGATTTTACGATTTTACTCTCACTGCTTGTAAGACGTCGAACAGCATCCTGACCGTCAATATTTTCCATATATCCGCCGATTATATTCAGTATCCCTTTTGACATCAACGTACTGATACTGTTCATTTCCTGATACAGGCTTTTTACTGTCGTTCCTTCCGTTCCTCCCAGCAGATGGTTCTGCTGCGCAACATCTTTGACCAGCTCGTATGGCAGATTTAGTGCATACAGTACATCTTCTGTTTCATCCAAGTCTCTGTTAAGAATTCCATTTTTTACTTTTTCAATTTTTAATTTATAGTCAACTTTAATGTGAGTAAAATTACTGTTTGTCCATGACGCAGTTCCATCCACAAATGAAATCTTCTCTACCAACGTTTTATCATCCATTACATAGACGGCATTGGGAATCCATGTCATTCCCAGAATACCTGAGGAGTATTCAGATGCAGATACATGATAAACACCATTATCAAAAATCACTTCACTAACATGATTTGTGCCCGGAACTCTGATATTAAGTGTTGGACTGTCTACCGCTCTATTTCCCAGAATCTGTTTTGCTTCATCACTCATGGAATACTGCACATCACTTATCAAATAATCATATAATCGACGTTCGGATTTTTCAGAACCTTCTAATTGAGTAATCTCTACGGATTTAGTTACTTTGTAGGTAATTCCTTCGTTATAGCTTATTTTTATTCCCTGATCAGTTTCTACAATATAATCATAACTGATTTCTTCATCTGAACTTGCAGGAAATTCCATCTGATATCCATATGGCAACGTTGCATTTCCACGGAAATTTGTGTTAACTTTATATTCTTTCGGTGAGTAGGTAACTCTGTATTCCAAATCCTCTTTTAAAACACGTGAAATTTCAGTTTCTTTGCGGTCGTAGTTATTTGTATTAATCTCGTAATGACTGTCAGATGAATTCCATTCATCCAAAGCCTTTTGCTCAATGCCTTTTGCCTCAATAGCGTCTCTGATTTCTTTTTCAGTAGTTCCCTCTAACAGCTTAATCTGTGCGGTATGCTGCTGCAAATCATACAGTTTTTCATCCTCAAGTTCTCCGGAGGTTACCTTTCCATCCACCGTAATACTTACATCATAAGTTGTAATCTTACAGGATGCCTCCATTTCCGCTGCCAGAATTGTTTCTGCATCAACTTCCGGTACCTTCACTGATGTGTTTTTCAATGAATATACGGCAGCTTCTAAATCTGCAAATTCTGCATCACTGTATTTTGCCTTCATTATTTGCGACTTTACAGCTTCATCAAGAATTGACCAGTTCTTTTCGTTCTGAAGATTAGTTAATTCGCCTGGATTTGATGCAATACCAATAAGATTTTTTAAAATAGTATTCGCAGCTCTTAATTCTTCATACAATGCAGGATTCACATCATAAAGTTCTCTGCAAACCTGTTTAAAACGTGTACTGTTTTTAAGTATGTTTACATGCTTATACAGTTCTGCACTGCGGGATTGTACTTCTGCACCTTTTGAAAATGTATATTCAAGAATCCCTGCCCCTGAATTCCGATACTCTTCACACATATTGTAAAGCACCAGCGCCTTTTCATTGGCTTCGTATTCTCCTGAAAGATAATTGATTGCCGCAATTTCTTCAGCATGTTCTGTCTCATCAAAAGCAGGTACTTTTTTTATCATTTTTTCCGGTTTCGAAATATCTTCGCTCTCTGCTGCTGACTGTGTTTCTGCCATTGTTTCCTCTTCCGGCTGTATTTCTAATGTCTGAGTTTCCTCAGCAGCCCCAAGAATTACTATAGCTTCTGCTCCAGCGGATGCAGACTCCACAACGGTTTCTTCTTTTTCAAATTCCAGAGTTAACAGTTTTGAGAGTGCAGGCGTCATATCTCCAAGATTTTTTAAATCCATGCGCATTCCCTGAAAATCTTTTTCCAGATTTTTTGCAGTCTGTGCCAGTACCACTGGAATTTGCAAAAGTCTTTCCTGCTCATCTGTCGAAATATTCACATGAAGCTGATACTTTACAGATACAACATAACTGTTTCCATCATATGTAAACGCCTGTGAAGCGTTATATTCATCATCATCATAATAGCATGTACCTGTCGTGAGAGTGATTTCTTCCTTTTCTTCTCCCTCCGCACTCAGAACCGCCGATACTGGCAGCCAGGAACATCCGCCTGTATGCAGTGCCTTTGCATACACAATATTATTAATATAATCCACTGCGACTAAATCTTTTTTGCCTTTTGTTTCATTGTTATAAGGTGCATAAAGAATATAATTATAGCCTCGATTTACTGCTTCGCTTAATAACACATTTGTTTCTTTCTCTCCCAGTCCGTAATGCTCTGCTACAATTTCAGCATTTGTGGCTGTCCAGATATAATTTTTCGGGTCATAAGTGCCTGCTGCCTCGCTGATATTTACGGATGTGGTAAAAACCATAAAAGCCAGGACTGCTGCCAGGCAGCGTTTCCATACTTTCATTAAATTTCCTCCTAAACACGCAGATACGGGGCAGGGCAAACTGCCCTGTCCCTGTCTGCCGTGAAAACTATGTTACAAATTTACCACATTAATTAGTAAATTGTATATTTTACTGTAATGCTTCCCTTGAAGTTACCAATACCCTTGATTACAACAGTTGGTGCATTCTTAGAATCTGCGGATTTCACTTTTGTAGTGTTCTTCCATGTGAGCTTGTAATCTCTGCCGTATACAAGTTCGTATGTTTCTAATGTTTCAACATCTATATATACAAGTACAATGGAGTCTGCCGGTTTTGTATTCTTGCCCTGTTTTTCAGCCGCAAGTAATGTATTTACATTTTCAATTGTTGCTGGAATTAATTCTCCTTTAGCATCTTTGATGTAAAGTGTTACACCATCTTCATTGCCTAATGTAATATCATTTGCATCATGTTTGAACTTGTTAATCATGAACTTCTTAGTATAAGTTCCACCGTAGGTATTGATACCTTCGATCTTAACAGTTGCTGTACCAGCAAAAAGGTTGTTCTTGTAAGATGTTTCTGTGATTATATAATCAGTTCCTGCTTTCAGAAGCTTGCCTTTGTATTTCACAGTGATATTATCCGGATAACCATCCTTGTTTTCATCTACCAGATTAATAGATTGTGTATACTTATTGTATACAAATGGCTGTGTAATCTTAACTTTTGTATTGCTGCCGTTGATAGAAGTCTTGTAGATACGATATTCATCATAAGCATGTTTTCCAATGTAGTTATTCTTACCAACGCCATGAACTCTCATCTGGATACCTGTAGTTTCTTCTTCTTCACTAAGGAAGAGAATTCTCTTACCTGATTTGTTCAGTCGGCCTGCTTCAATCAATGCTTCTTTGTTTTCAAGAATATCCACGTATTCTCCGTTATGCATTACTTCATATCTGGAATCTGAACTTATAAACAACTGTGTGCCACTTAAAGAGTTCTGTACCTTTACAGTAGTCTTATAGTTACCATCTTTAGCTGTGTATTTCACATCTTTTGCTGTAACCATGAAGTCTGCCGGAATAATTGTGTAGTTCATCTTAAAGGAACCTTTAAAGTTTCCTTTTCCTGTAACTGTTACATTCGGAATTTTAACGCCTGCCGGATATACATAATTTCCGTGTGCATCTCTTTCAGTTGCAATCTTAGTTGTGTTTTTACACTTCAATGTGTAGTCCTTTCCTAATTCAAGTGTTACCACTTCTTTAGTAACTGGATTTACATACTGAAGTTTGATTTCTGTTGTACAATCTGTACCGCCAGATTCATTTGCCACAACAATGATGTTATCTGTTACAAGCATTGTTGCCTGATCAAGAGCTTTCTTTGCAATCTTAAATGATTTGCTTACACTGCCCTTGAAGTTACCAATTCCCTTGAAGGTAATTGTAGCTGTTCCAGCATTGATGTTCTTCTTGTAGTTTACTGTGTAATCTTCACCGGATTTCAGTTCTGTTACACCGTCTGCTGCTGTTACTTTAAAGTCAACGCCTGCTGTCAGCTCGATTGCACTTCCTGTGTAATCTTTTGTAACGTATTTACCTTTCTTCAGTGCATTGCCTTCCGCATCAAGCATTGTAATCTTCGCATATTTTGTGGAAGAAATATCCTGTGCAGTTGTAATCTTAAATGTAACTTTCTTTGTACCATAGAAGCTGAATGCTTTTACTGTATCATCTTTCGTGCATTTTGCATCTTCAGTTTTTTCTGTACCTGTTAAGATGAATGTTGCTGTTCCAACATTTGTATTGTTTGTACGTTCTACTGTAAAGTGTTTACCTTCAACCAGTTCATAAGTCTTGTTTCCAGACTTATAAGTTACCACTAATGTTGGATTGATCGGTTCGCCTGTGTATACAAAGCTTGTTGCTTTCTTACCATCTGCACCAAGTAATTTTACAGATGCATTGGAAAGTTTCTTATCAGCTACATGCTGAGTAACTGTGTAACCCTGTGTCTTATCGATTTCTACCACACCATCAGCAGTTGTTCCCCAAACGGCTGCGAAGTTTTTATCTTTACCGTAGATAACAATTGGATATTCTCCTGTTTCTTTGTAAGCGATTTCTTCTTTCTTATCCAGTGTTGGGTTTTCCGGATAGTAGTATCCGTACTGTGTCGTTGAAATCTTTTTACCATTTAAGTATACCGTTGGTTTTGCAACATTTGTTTTCTTTAAGCTTTCTGTAGATGCTGTGTATGCATCTTTTATTACAAGACCTACTTTTTCACAATATTCTGCATCCTGGGATGCTCGAACAAGATCAATCTTCTCGATTGTGAAGTATACATAGAGTTTACCTGTGTAGTTCTTCTTCAGTGTTACGATTGCTCTTGGCGCTTTTGAACCAGAATCTGCTGTTGCAGCACTTGTGTTGTACTTATAAGATAATGTGTAGTCTTTCTTGGCTTTCAATAAAGTTGATCCATGGTATACACGGATTTCAGGTTTGATCTGTTTTCCTGTGTAATGGATTACTTCATCTTCCACGACAACTGCCCATACGCCCAAAGCTTCAAACAGTGCTTCTGCATCAAGAAGTCTCTGATAGAGATCTGCCGGAATGAGTTCTTTGTAAAGTTCTGTTAACTCATCATATTTTTCTCTTGTTAATGCAATATGATCTACGCGTCTTACATCAAGAAGGTCAGTCATATTTACATCATAGAGCTGGAGCCACGCCATACGATTGTCAACATTCTTAATTGTACAATCTTCTGCACATTCCATTCTTTCACAATTGTGATAAATTTCAGATACAGGGTCTGGAATCTGTTCTAATAAGTAGATTACATAGTCTACCGGTGATTCATATTCACCCGCGAACATCTTCAATCTTACATCAATTGTGAAGTTTTCGCTGTAGTTAAAGTCACCGCCATATGTACACCAGTATCCATCTGGTGTTACATCTTTCACTTTTGCAAGTGTCTGACCATCAATATCTACCGGATGGTCAAGTTTTTCAGAAGCTTTTTCTGTATATGCAATACCTTTTTCAACTGCATCTACAAGGTTATAGCTTAATTCTAATAATGCATTGTAGGTTCCTGTTAATCGGATTGTATCAGAAAGGAGATTTCTAAGACCGATCTCTCTTAATACATCTGCAAATGTTAAGCCTTCTTCTGTAGCTTTTGCAAGTGCCTGAACTGCATCAATGAGTTCTGCAATTGTCACTTTTTCAATGCATTCCTGTAAGTAACCAGCGTAAATGTTTCTTTCATAAAGCGAAATTGCATTTACAAGTTTTTCTCTCTCTGCTGCATCTGTTTCATTGTAAGCAATGATTGCGCCTAATGCTGTGATGTAGTCAGAAGCTGTTCCGTCTTCGTTTTCAAGATCTAATTCAACTTTGATATGAGCACTGCCCTTAAGATCAACTTTACCATCTGTGAATTCGATTCCATTGTATGAGTAATCAAATGATACTGAGAAGATTTTTGCAAATTCTCTTAATGAGTCTGCAAGCTCTGGATTGGCATCCGCAAACTTCAGTGTCATCTGTCTTGTCTTGTCACCGTCCGCTTTCAGGCTAACGTCCAACTTATTGTCTTCTGTAATACCAACTTTTACGCCCCAGTCCTTTGTTGTTACGTTGTAAGACACAACTTCTCCACCAACTTCAACAACATCTGCAATCTTATTAAGATCACCGAATTTAGCGTAAAGATCATTTACAAGATTCTTTGTATTTGTTACATCAACACAATTTTTCAATTTATCCGCAAACGATCTGTAATCTTTTGAAACCACATCCGTTAAGATATCTTCTACATCTGCACTAAAGATCTTTTTACCATCTACGGATACACCTGCTGTGTTGTAGAATTCGAAGAACAGGTCAGATACCATGTCTGCAACAAGTGTCTGCATATTACCTTTTGTAATGTCTGCAAGCTCTGTGCTCATTTCCACAGTAATATTTCCGTCTGCGTCTTCTGTTACGTTGTAGTATTTGCTTGTTACATAGCCGTCTTCATTTACTACATATGTGTCATGAAGCATTGTTGCCATTTCTGCTTCAGATACATTTACGTATTTACCTGCTGCAATTCTTACATTGCCACAGCCCTCTACATCGAATACCATGCCTGATTCATCTAAAGAACTGTCTACAATTCGAAGTGCTGCATTTGCCTTTACTGTTCCTAAAATGTCATGTCCATTTAAGTTCAGAACGGTTGGCTGATTGATATTTAAAACAAGAGAATTAGCTCCATCTGCTTCAATATCCTGTGTAAGAATTACATAAGTTACACCTTTAGCACCATTTAATGTTGCTGCTACATCTTCAACATACTGAAGTTTATTAATTACACCTTCTTTGCCCAGATCAAGAACAATTGCTTCCACTTCTTTTGTCATATTCTTCACTGTGAAGGACATTGGAATGGAAATTGTTGCAGGTTTCTTCAGAAGTTTTGTGAAATCTTTCACCTTGTCTCCGAGCATGCTTTCTACATCATAAGAAAGTGTCATATTAAATGTTTCTGCATCCTGACTTGTAGATGTTGATGCATCTTTATTTACAACATCTTTTGCTTTTCCAATAATGCGTTCAACAATATCGCTGAATGGCTCGAAATCATATTCTGTACCCAATGTAGAGTTTACAATTGTTTCAGCTTTTTTCCATGTCAGGCTATTAATTTCATCTTCAAAAAGATCTGCCAACTTATAAATTGCTTTTGTCAAGTCAGCATCGTCAATACCTTCAAGTGAAATTTCACCCATCATTAACATTACTGACATGTATACTGTGTATACCTCTTCCGGCATTACAGCTTCCATTGAAATCTTGCCATCTGCTAATTCAACACTTCCGTAAGCACCGAATTTATCAAAGAACGCTCTCACGCCCTTTAAATATTTAGACTGATTTCCAGTTAATGTAACGGTTAATGGAACTGTCTGAGAATTTTCCTTAGAAGTTCCTAACTGAATATCTGTTTCGATCAGGCTGGCACCCAAAGCTGCTTTAGAATTAAGTAATCCTTCTCTTACAACTGTGCTGCCTTCCGGAATCTTAACATTATCTATAATTGAGCCGTTTTCATCAATGATTTCTGTAAAGACATCTGAGCCCAATCCGCTTGTTAAGAACAGGTCAAGCAGTGCCTGAACGTTTACTTCTGTACCTTTGTTTTCAACACTGTAAAGGAATTCATTCTTTGCACCATCAAACGCAACATATGGTGTTGAAACCGCAATATCAACCATTGCTTCAGCGATTGCTCTGAGCAGATCGCCGCCTACTGTTGCGCTTGCATAATCCATACGAAGTACGATAGATGTATAAGCACCATTCACCGCACCGTTTGTATATGTTTTCACCGGCACAAAGGCTGCTTTCAAGTTACCCTTATCATCCTTCAGACTGCTGTTTGCTTTCATTGCATCATTTAATGCATTAACAAATTCATCAATCTTATCGGTTGAGATACAGTATTTTTCACGTGTAATCGAAATTATATCTTTTCCGTCAGCAAGATCACTCATATTGATCACATCATGTTTTCCTGCTGTACCAGCTACGGATTTTACTACTGTAGTGTTTCCGTCTTTGATTTTATAATCATAACGGAAATCTGTTTCTTCAGGAGCCGGTAATTTAAAGCTTGCTGTTTCTGTGCCTGTAAAGGTAATTTCCTCAACAACTTTGTCGCCTTCCTTTACTTTTACAGTATAAGTTCTAGGATTGTATGTATAATTTACATTGTATTTTGTTGCAACAGTATCGCCCTCCTCTGGAACTTCACCATTTACAACTGCTTTATAATATTTTGTATTTGAAACTACTTTTGCTGTTAATGCATTTAACACTTTCTGAATTTCTGTGCGGTCAGAATCTGTTACAATGTGTTCTGTATCTGTAATTTCTTTTTCGTATATTACATAGTCTTTATATGTCACACCATTTGCAGATGCCTTAATCTCGTAAAGACCGTATTTTGGTGCCGGTTTAGCAACTGCACCATATGCTGTCAGCCCTTCCGCTGTTTTAATTTCAGAAACCTTTGCAGGATCTACAGCAAGAACTGCTGCGATCAATGCTTCGAATTCTTCATCATTTTCGTCTTCCGGTACGATGATTGCTTCATGTGGTCCTTCGATTACCTTTGTAAGACCGCCTTCACCATTTAATCTCTCACTTAAATCTTTAATCTTATCAGTATACTCTGAAACATCTTCACCTGGTTTAACGCTTTCAATTGCATCTGATAATCCCGAATCATTGGCGATTGTTTCCAGTAACGGCTGTAAGAAAAGTGCCTGATCGAGAATTTCCTGATAATAGCCTTCCTTATAATAAGTACTTAAGCTCCAGTTTGTTCCAGCTAAAACTTTCAAGTCTGCATAGAGCTTTAATTCACCCTCTTTTGTTAAGCCTTTATCAACAATTTCCTGTACAGCTTTCTTCCCGTCTCCTGAAAGGAATGTCTGTAATGCCGTAAGAGTACCTTTCTTCAGTACATCACCAAGACCCGCATCCACAATATAATCATAAACACCTTTGATGTCATCCTGAAGAACATCATTCTGTTCATTTACTTCATCTACAATTTCTTTCAAAACCTTGAAGTTTTTAAGAAGCATCTCATTTGTCACTTCAACAAGCTGACCATTTACGTCAACGTGGGTAACCTCCAGCTTGTATTCTACTTCAAAGCGTGTGAAATCTTTATCTGTTGTCCATGTATAGTAGTTTTCTACCACACCTTCAACTGCTGTCTGGCGTTCTTCACAGTTAATTGTAACGTCTGTGATTTCACCATCATTATCCACAAGTCTTGCTGATGACGGTTTCCATACCATTCCTGCAACACCTGTTTCAACCTCTGTTGCTGCTGTTGCCCAGTAAGAACCCGGTTCATCAGTTTTAACATCTGATACAACTGCATCTCCAGGGTATCTGATTGTTACGCTTGGATTATCGATGGCTTTGCTTGATACAACACCTGCTGCTGCCTCAAGTGCATCTGAATATGCCTCATCTTTAGCTGCAATCGCAAGAAGACTTTCTGTCTGCTTTTCAGAGCCTGTAGAACGTGTAATGTTCAGCGCTTCCTTCACATTCAGAACTCTGCCTTCATTATAATAGGTGGTAGTGCCAGATTCTTTTCCTACTACAACATAATCATATTCAAACTTATCGTCTTCACTGATTGGAAGAACAATCTTGGTTCCATATGGAACTTCTACCTTTCCATCATAATCTGTTTCTACTTCCAGATTATTTGCTGTATAAGTAACCTCGTAAACAATCTCATCACTTAATGCTTCAAGATCTTTGATTTCATCTTCATCAGTTACAACTGTATACCAGCCTTCTTCTGCAAAGTAAGATTCCCAACCTTCAGATGCAACGGCATTTTTTGCACTTTTAGATGCCTTCACAAGAATGTCTTCTTTTGCAGTATCTAATGTATACTCTTCTGACACATTAGAAATATAGAATACTTCTGTATATTCCGATAACGCTTTACTTTCTACATCACTTAATTTTTCAAATATTTTGTCAGAAGCAACGTTTGCGTTAACTTTTACAGTTACAGTTACTACATCTGCTGTTGCAACAACTGTTGTAATTGCAGCAGTGATTGTATCGCTGATTTCTATTGCAGTTGTATTTTCAACCTCTCCTGCTAGAGTTTCCAGGTCCCCTTCACCATAGTTATTTCCGGCAAATACAGATGCCAGGTTAACTTCTGTTTTTAATCTTTCAAGATCAGCCACAAGGGTATCATATACTGCTTCAAAGTTACCTAAAAGACTTTCGTCAATTCTTTCAAGGTCTGACAAAGCTTCTGTTGCCATTGGCCCAAAACTTTCATAGTTTTTAATCAGGAATGCAAATTCTGTAGTCTCGTTTGCATCAAATAATTCGCATAATTCTTCACCTACAGAATAGTCTGTCCCAAGCGTTGCATTGTACTCATCCAACTTAGTATTTAACTGTGTTAAAAAAGTCACTGCTTCTTCAAGAACATCATAGTATTCAAGACCTGCTACTAAAGTACCTGGTACATTTGCCAATGCTGCTCTATCAGTTTCATTGATTTCAACATTCAAAGCATAAGTTACAGTCGCAGTACAGCTAAGGATGTTTTCTCCGTATGTTGCTATTCTATAATCTTCTCCTGCTGTTTCCTGGAATTTTACTGTCTCCTCCTCAACCTCATCTTCCGTTGGATCAATGACTGCACTCACAGGAACCCAAGTATAGCCATTCTGGCTAAACACGTCTGCTTTTACAACTTTTTCATCAGTATCGATAGATACCAAATCATCGTCTGAAGGAACAACAATATTGTCAAAGAGTGTTCCTTGAGCAATAAGGTCATTTTTCAAAATTTCCGCTTCCGCAGAACCTTCTTCGTAATATTCTCCCGCAACAATTTCCGCTGCTGTTGTTGACCAACTGCTTCCAGCAGTCAGAGATTCTGCTGCATACGCAATGTTGCTGGATGAAATTACTGTTGCCACGGCTAATGCCCCAGCCAGGCAACGTTTTAATCGTCCTACTATCATTTTCCCCTCTTTCCTTTCTTTAAATTATCATGATAGACATGCTTTACGTCTCTCTGTCCTAATATACTTTTCTAAACAATTCATATTTGGACAAAATAAGACTTACTAACATTTTAAGCTTTCCTTACACTTGTGTCAATCAATTAATGGATTTTTTTATGATTTATTAGTTTAAATAACTTTTTATAAATGACAAAAACTCTCCGAT
>CALCHD010000256.1 GCA_937901105.1 uncultured Bacteroidales bacterium
GCAACTGCAACTTTGGGCATGACATGGTTTACAATAGGAATGCTTTGCGGCAGACTTCCTCTTGGAAACATAATGGACAAGTTTAAGGAACTTGGAACACTTTACCTTTACCTGGGTGTAGCTCTTGCCGGGGTGATACTGTTTTTCATTGATGCATCCGGCACAGCTGCAGTGTACACCGCAATGACTCTCATAGGGTTTGGTGCAGGTGCAACCTTCCCTGTAGTACTGAACTTTATAGGAAGCGCTTTCAGGGAATTGAGCGGAACCGCATTTTCAATTGCTCTCTTTATAGGATTGTGCGGACAGTCTTTGGGAAACAAGTTTATGGGAATGCAGTTTGACGGAGCTCACTATACAACACTTCCCGTAACCTTGATTGTGTGCGTAGTGGCAATGGTTATACTCGTGCCGCTTGCAGTAAAGGTATCAAAGAAATGACACACTGAAATATAAACACTTAAAATTCACAGAAATGTTAGCTAAAGAATGGAAAAAGAACGCTATAAGCGTTATGGACAAAATTGAGGAGACTCAAATGGAGAACATCAGAAAAGTTGCAGAAGTAATGGCCGATACAATTGAGGCTGGCCGTTGGGTGCACACTTTCGGTTGCGGTCATGCAAACCTCCCTATTGAGGAGATGTATCCAAGAATCGGTGGTTTTGTAGGCTTCCACCCTCTATGTGAGCTTCCTCTTACATTCTTCACCCACATCACAGGCGAGATGGGTATCCACCAGTTCTTGTGGCTGGAGCGTGCAGAAGGTTACGGCCAGTCAATCATGAAGAGCTGGAACTTTGACGAGAAAGACGTTGTATGGATCTTCTCACACACCGGAATCAACGCCGTTAACATTGATGTAGCCCTTGAGGCAAAAAAACGCGGCATGAAAGTTATCGTGTTCGGTTCAGCTTCCGAGACTGGAGACAAAGTTCCACGCCACTCATGCGGAAAGAACCTGTTCCAGATTGCAGACTACGTTGTTGACACATGCTGCCCTATCGTAGACGCATCTTGCCAGCTCAAGAAACATCAGGATAAAGTTGGCCCTCTTTCAACCATGGCTTCAGTAACTACAGTTTGGATGACCATCTGTACAGTAGCAGAGATTCTAGAGGAGAGAGGTGTAAAACTTTACATCCACCCTTCACACAACGTCCCTGGCGACACCACCGCCCACGAGCGTTTGGATGCCTGCATTGCAGAGTACAAGAAAAGGTCTGCAGGTCTATAAACAGCCCTTCAGGCTGCTGCATTTCCTGCACCAGAATATTAAAGGACCCCATTGGACTGCTCACAGCCCTCCGGGGTCCTTAACTTTGTGCACCAAAGTCCCCTTCCGTGCACAAACTTCAGCTCCACAACAGACTCTGCGCACGAAATACCCCTTCTGTGCGCAAACCTCCACAACAAGAGCAACTTTGTACACCAAAGTCCCCTTCCGTGCACAAACCTCCGCAACAAGAGTGACTTTTTTATACCTTTGCGGTAATGGAGACATTGTTTTTTCTGATTGTATTCTGCACCTTGCCGGCGGGAGTGCTCTGGCTTTGCAGAAGGATACCGGTGCTCGGGAAGCTGGGACCAATTATGATTCTGTATGTGGCGGGAATGGCTGTCGGGAATATGGCAACAGGTAAAGGGCTCTCAACAGTGCAGGAGCTGCTTCCCAATGTGCTCATTCCGCTGGCAATCCCTATGATGCTGTACTCTTCGCGTTTCAGCAGCAGGCAGCTTGGGCTGCAGATAAAGGTTGTCCTGAGCGGGTTCGTCTCCGTTATGTTGGCGGTTGCCCTTGGCTATGTACTGTTTGGAAACAAACTTGAAGAAGGAGCCCAGATTGGAGGTATCATTACCGGAATGTATACAGGCGGCACCCTCAACGCAGCAGCACTGCAGGCTGTATTCAAAATAAAAGGGAGTTCTTTTGTACTGATAAACTCTTACGACATTATCATCTCCTTCATTTATCTGGTGTTTCTCCTTACAGTTGGAATCCGCCTGTTCAGGTACCTTTATGGGCAAAAAAGAAATGGCAACAATGCAATGACAGGGGATGGAGATTTCTTTCAGAGTCTGGAAGAGGGAAAATCGTACAGCAGACTGCGTACAGCAGAGGGATGGAAACAGCTCATTAAAATCCTGGGAGTTACCATACTTGTTGCAGGGGTTTCTGCTGCCATAGCCCTCCTCTTTCCCGAAAACTGGTTTATGGTTATATTCATACTCCTCATCTCCACCATTGGTGTGGCATGCTCGTTCATCCCTAAAATAAGGGCATTTGACATGAGCTACGATTTAGGCATGTATCTGATCTATATCTTCAGCGTAACCATCGCCTCCATGGCAGATTTTTCGCAGATAAACCTCTCAAACGGACTCAATCTTTTCGGCTATCTTTCTGTAGGTGTCTTTGCCTCGCTTACCATTCACGCAGTGTTGTGCCGCCTGATGAAAGTTGATGCAGACTCCATGACAGTTTCATCCGTTGCATTCATCAACTCCCCTCCTTTTGTACCAATGATTTCAGCATCCATGAAAAACAGGGATGCACTGCTCACCGGCCTTGCGGCAGGTGTTATAGGTTATGCCGCCGGCAACCATCTTGGAGTACTGATGTGCTGGTTGCTTACATAACCCTCCACGCAGGATGGAGTTCATTGTTCTGATGAGACCTCTTGCGCACAATCTGGTAGAAGAAATTGAGTATCGCCTGCGGATTCCCTGCAAACTCCGCATCGGTACGGAGCTTCTCCTCAAACTGCGCCTTAAGCTGCGGATCTTTAGCCAGCATTTCGCGCCCTTTTACCTCCATATACTGCGGACGGATCCAGAACTCGTTTCCTGCCTGCACACAAACATTGAAGAATCCCCAATAAGTAAGGGATCCAGGTGCAGCAGGCTCCAGCATCCACATTGCCACACGTGACGCCGGCTGGTCCATATCAATATATATGCTTCCCGACGGATACTCAAGAGTCTCAGTCTGCACAGTAAAATCCGGGGTTACCGGGATACGGCCTTCACTCTGTCGGGAAGAGAACTTGCCCCCTCTGTAGCGGTAGGTCTCTACCTCCACTGCGGCAGGCTCCTCCAGGACAGAATATTTTATACCGTGAAGGTCCAGCAGTTCAATCACATTCTTCCACTGCGGCATAAGGATGTATGCTTTGGGGATTTTTACAGAAGAAGTTGCTTTGAATGAGGTATATACAGGAATGTTCAAGGTGATAGGATCTGTATAGTCATGGGTTACCCACTCCCCTCCGCTGAGGTCACTTATGGTGGTATCACGGCCCCAACTCAAATAATCCTTCATTATAACAGTTTCATATGTACTGCGGTAGTTGAACCCGAACGGCTCCTCTCTGGAGGCCGCAGAAGAGATATATGCATCTGCAGCGGCAACAACCTCCTGCAGTTGTTCCTTGTTCTGCGCCAAGATCTTTGCACTGGCAAGAATGGCCTCAATTGTAGCCTCCACACGCTGTCTGTATGGCTTGTAGATATGGTTCTCAATCAAAAGTCCAAGTCTGTTGTGTGCAGCTGCATATCCCTGCGAGTAGCGCGGATCAAATGTATCCGGAACAAAACCTGTCTCGGGAGCATTATACTTCTTGAAGCTGCCGTACCAGAAGATTGGAAAACCGGCCTCCTCCATCATGCTGCAAAGCTGTTTCTCATACACCTCCCGGCTCCAGTGGGTGATTCCGGGCTCCATATTGCCGGTCAT
>CALCHD010000257.1 GCA_937901105.1 uncultured Bacteroidales bacterium
GTTGTGCACATTTATCTCTTTTCCAATGTTCAATGCATCCTCCTCCCTTCTTGAAGTAAGCAGGTCAACTGCCATCCTTCCGCTCTCCATCCTTCCTGCAGCATTGATCCTCGGACCAATCTTGAACACTATATCATCTATGGAAATTGTATGTTTTTCCAATCCCGACAGCTTTATCATTGAAAGCAAACCCTTGCGGGGAGCCTCATTCAGCTGCTTGAGACCGTAGAATGCCAGCACCCTGTTCTCACCTGTTACCGAAACAAGGTCTGTAGCAATGCTCACAGCAACCAGATCCAGCAGGTGGACAATCTTCTCAAACGGAATACCATACTTCTGCGCATATCCCTGCACCAGCTTGAATCCCACTCCGCATCCCGACAGGTCATCAAAAGGGTAGCTGCAGTCATCCCTCTTCGGATCCAGGATAGCAACTGCCTGAGGAAGGGTTTCGTCGGGAAGATGGTGGTCGCACACAATCACATCAATTCCCCTCTCCTTGGCATACTGCACCTTTTCCACCGCCTTAATTCCGCAGTCGAGGGCAATAAGAAGGGTATATCCCCCTTCATGGGCCCAGTCAATTCCCTTGTAGGAAATGCCGTACCCCTCATCATACCTCACCGGAATGTAATACTCCAGGTTCTGGGTAAGGGTACTCAAGAATGTATATACAAGGGAAACTGCCGATGTACCGTCTACATCGTAGTCTCCGTAAACCAGAATTTTCTCGTTGTTCTCTATAGCCTTGTGCACACGCTCAACCGCCTTCTCCATATCCTTCATAAGGAACGGGTCATGCAGCATCTTGAGGTCTGGCCTGAAGAATGTCCTGGCCTCCTCATATGTTGTAATGCCCCTCTGTACCAAAAGGTTGGCCAGTACGGGGTCTGTTCCCAGCTCATGGGACAGACGGCGCACAGCAGCCGGGTTTCCCGGCTCCTTCACTATCCACTTTCTCCCTATATTATTAATTTCCATAACACGCAAAATTAATAAAACATTTCGTTTAAAACAACGCTACAAATTGCGCTGGCGCACCGCCTCGTAACATAAAACCGCCGCAGAAACCGAAACATTCAGCGAGTCAAGCTCGCCAAGCATTGGAATTTTTATTTTGGCATTTGAAGCCTCCCTCCAGAAATCCGTAAGTCCTGTAGACTCTGTACCCATTACAATTGCCGTAGGGGAAACCATGTCGGTATCATAATACCACTCGGAATCCTGCAGCTGCGCAGTGAAGATGTTTATTTTGTTTGCACGGAGCCACTCAAGGGCCTCCTCATTGCTGCAGGCAACCACCTGGTTGGTAAAGATGCCACCCAGGCTTGAACGGATAAGATTGGGGTTATAAAGGTCTGTAAGGGGATCACACACAAGCACAGCATCAATTCCGCAAGCATCTGCTGTCCTGAGCAGCGCACCCAGGTTACCCGGCTTCTCCACGCTCTCCACCACCAGCACAAGCGGACTGTTCCACTGCCTGCCAAACTTTATATCCTTCAACTGAAGCTTTTTCTGCTCCACAACTGCCACTACCCCCTCGGTACTCTCCCTGTATGCAATTTTGGAATAGGCCGCTACCGAAAGGGAGAACAGAGTTGTATCAGCCCCCTCAGGGAACATCTTCACTATATCCTCCGCAGCTGCAATCTGGCTGTTAAAAAACACGCTCTTTACAGCATAGCCGTTGCGCACACACGCCTCAACCTCACGTAATCCTTCAACCACAAACAGCCCCTGGCTCCTCCTCTCCTTGGATTTCTCCAGAAGGGCCACAACCTCCTTCAGCTTGGGATTCTGTGCAGATGTTATTTCCAACACTTTCATTATTGCCGATTTCTGTTTCTACGTTGTTTCAAACGATTCAATCAAAATATAAAAAAAGTGGCTAAAGAGGTGGAAATTCAAGGCTTGCGAAGACTGGGAAACCGGAGTTTACTTCTGTAAATGAGGATTTCACCGTCAAGCGTAACGCAGAATTTACCCTATTTAGCCGCTTTTTGATTATTTGTAGCTCTCAGGTCTCATCTGTGGGAAGAACAGCACATCCTGAATGGTGGTCTGTCCGGTCATGAACATTGTCAAGCGGTCAATTCCAATACCCATACCTGATGTTGGAGGCATACCGTACTCAAGAGCACGTACAAAGTCCATATCGATGAACATAGCCTCGTCATCACCCTTGTCCTTAAGCTTGAGCTGATCCTGGAAACGCTCGTACTGGTCGATAGGGTCGTTCAGCTCGCTGTATGCGTTTGCAAGCTCCTTACCGCATACGAAGAGCTCGAAACGCT
>CALCHD010000258.1 GCA_937901105.1 uncultured Bacteroidales bacterium
AACCAGTCTGCAAATTCAGAGAAATCATCCATTTCTATTTGAATATCCCCTTCAATACTTACATCTGCAAGCTCTGTCTTATATTTTCTAAGCTTTCTCTGCAAATCTCCTACTAATCTCTCTGCCGTATTCAGATTGCTTCGTTTTGCAATATCCGTAATAAGCCCACCGCCACCAAAGGTATCCCATGTGCCAAGACCCTTGGCTTTTTTGAGAGAATTAATAATTTCATCTGCAATACGAAGTGCTTCGCTTCCAACAACATATGCCTCACGAATTTCTTTTAATCGATTTTCCAGAGTCAGAATTTCTTCTTCGATTTCTAAAATTTGTTCTGTTGATGTGACACGACGATTCATATTACCCTCATAAGTTATAAACATTATCCACAATTTTGCCAACAACAAGAGTTGAACACAGTTCATCATATCACTCAATCCCTCTATTTTCAAGGCTTCTAGCATTTTTTCTCTATTTTTTCATTTTTCTTATCAATTAACTCTTTTGCTAACTCAAAGAAATAGGTACGATTATATAAGCCTGTAATTTCATCTAACTGTACTTTATTTGTAATTCCATGAGTACGAGGACCATAAGCAACATTATCATAAATGCTCATTGTAGGGAACGGAGCGGGA
Organism: uncultured Bacteroidales bacterium; assembly: GCA_937901105.1. Classification (GTDB taxonomy): domain Bacteria; phylum Bacteroidota; class Bacteroidia; order Bacteroidales; family UBA932; genus Egerieousia. The sequence goes on from CALCHD010000258.1 coordinate 639, forward strand.
CGCTGGAAAACCATACCCACTCTACGGCGGACATCAATGGGTTCCATAGAGAGAATGTTCTCCCCATTGAGAAGGATCTCCCCATCAACCCTGATGTTCTGATAAAGATTGTGCATAAGATTCACAGCACGCAACAAAGTGGATTTTCCGCATCCCGACGGTCCCATTATGGCAGTGATGGTATTTCTCCCGATGGCTGCAGAAACATACTTCACTGCCATAGTCTGTTTGGTATATGATACACAAGTGTTTTTAAATTCCAATATAGGTTTTACTGATTCCATTTTTTTGCAAGATATTTAGCTGTAAGATTTAATGTAAGTACAAATAGCAGTAGAAAGAGGGAAGCTCCCCAAATGAGTTCCTGAAGATTGGGGTCGTTGAAAAACTCCCAAATAAGGAGTGGGACAGCAGATATGGGCTTATCAACGCTCCAGCGCACAAGCGAGCACCCCAAAGCTGTAAACATCAGAGGTGCGGTCTCTCCAATCACTCTGGAAATAGCAAGGAGCACACCTGTAAAAATACCTCCAAAGGCAGCCGGAAGCTGAACTTTCAGCATTACACGGGCACTGTTTGCTCCAAGAGCCAGTCCTGCCTCCTTCAATGAAGCCGGAAGTATTTTCAAAGTCTCCTCAGTAGAACGCACAATAAGAGGAAGCATCATAATGCATAGGGCTACACTGCCTGCAATGGCAGAATACCCTTTCATTGGCACTACCACCCAAATATACGTAATGATTCCTATAATCACCGACGGTGTACCTTGCAGCAGATCTGAAAGATAACTTACAACCTGGGCAAAACGGCTCTTGCCGTTTTCTGCAAGGAATGCTCCGCAAAGGATACCCACAGGAACAGCAACCGCAACAGCCATTCCCAGCATAAGCATAGTCCCCACAATTCCGTTGGCAATACCGCCGGGAATCCTCTCCCCTGCCTCTATGGCCTTCATTGCCCTATAGGCAGTTGGTGTAGGCTCTGTAAAGAACTCCCATGAAAGCTGGTCCCATCCACGCAGGAGCACCTCACCCAAAATGGCAACAAGAGGCACAGCTGTAAGGGCTGCAAAGATGCATATGACCCAGAGCATCAGTTTGTCCTGCCCCAAACGTCTTTTTATGTTTGTCTTTATCATAATCACTAAATTCTAGCGCGTTTAATCATCATTTTTCCGGCCATATTGATTACTGCTGTTATCATAAACAGCACCAGGCCAATGGCAATCAGGGATGACAGTCGCAAATCATCCGCCTCGCCAAACTGGTTTGCAATAATGGAGGCCATGGAGTTGCCGGTAGATGTAATTGAATCCGGAATATTGTTGGTATTTCCAATCAGCATCGTAACAGTCATGGTCTCCCCCAATGCCCTGCCGATAGCCAGCACATAAGAAGAGAAAATACCTGAGCCTGCAACAGGAAATATCACACTCTTCACAACCTCAGCCCTACCCCCACCAACCTTAGTACGGAGGCACACCGAGCCCAATCCCCAACCACGCTCCTCAAATAG